>CAYMRG010000442.1:0-4865 GCA_964392555.1 uncultured candidatus Brocadiaceae bacterium | reverse complement strand
GACCTGCAGGTCCGGGTTGACGGCCTTGATCTTGGGGATCCAGCCGCAGATCTCGTCGAGCGACAGCGTCTTGCTCGACGGGTTGTGCATGCGGCGGAAGACCTCGTTGCTGCCGGCGTCGAGCGACAGGCGCACCCAGTCGCCCTTGGTGAAGAACGGCGCGGCGGCGAGGATGCGGTCGTTGCGGCTGCCGTTGCTGACGACGGCGACCTGCAGGCCGAGGCCCTTGCAGAACTCGACCATCGGCGCGAAGCCGGGGTAGAGCGTCGGTTCGCCGCCGCCGATCAGGATCACGCTGCGCAGGCCGCGTTCGACCATGCGCCGCAGCGACGCGCGCAGCTCGTCGTCCTCGTGGCGCACCTTGCTGTTGAGGATGTCCCAGTCGATGCAGTGGTCGCAGGCGTAGTTGCACGCCGTGGTCAGGTCGAGGTTGATCGACAGCGGCGCGAGGTCGGGCATCGCCGGCGCGGCGTCGTCGGTGGCGCGCGCCGCGCGGGCAGCGCGCTGCCAGGCGACGTAGTCGACGACCGTGGGCCACAGGCTCGGCTGCTGCAGCTTGCGGGCGAAGTCGTGGACGGTCTCGACCGGGCGACCGGTTGGCGCCGCATCACGCGCCGGCGAGGTGCCGGACGATGCGGGCGTAGCAGCGGAGGCGGGTTGCGATCGTTCGGGCGATGGCTGTGGTTCGGTCACGATCGTGGCTCTGCAGGAGGTCCAGGAACTCGCGGACGAGCAGGCGCAACGGATCGGGCACGCGCACTTCGCTGCCGTCAACCGCCACGAACGACTGAGCGTAACCGGCGCCGATGCGGCGGTCCACGCGAACCCCGTCGAGCGCGAGCCAGGCGGGCCGCGGCGGCGCCGGGCACCGCTGCAGGTGCAGCGCCACCGCGAGGTCGCGGCCACCGGCTCGCCAGGTGAAGCGAACGACGTTCGCCGCGGCCGCCGGATCGCCGTCGTCCTGGCTGATCGCCGACACCTCGGCGTCGTCGCCGGGGGCCAGCGCCGCGGCCACCGACAGCACGTGCGACAGCGAATCGGTCACCATCCCGAGGCCCTGCCCGACCGGCGACAGACCTATCGCCAGGTGGCGCGGCCGGGCACCAGGCTGCCAGTCCGGACCGAACCCCGCCAGCGCGGGCAGCACGAACGGCCATTGGCAGTTCTCGACCAGCAACTGGCCGCGCTCGGCGAACGCCGCGACCCGGTCGAGGCCCGCGGTCGCCTCGCGCCAGCCGACGAGCGGCTTCTCGCACAGGCACGGCACGCCATGCCGCAGCGCCGCATCCAGCCCGGCCAGGTGGTGTGGCTCGGGGCAGGCGACGACCAGGACGTCGACGCCGGCCGCCAGGTCGGCGGCGGAGTCGACCGCGGCCACCGGGTGGCCGAGGCTCGCTGCCAGGCTTGCGGCCGTCCGTTCCGCGCGGTCGCGGCGGCTGCCGCAGATCGCGGTCACGATCGCACCCGCACCCTCGAACGCCGACGCAAGGTAAGGCCCCAAGCCTTGTTGGGTTCGCCCTGCGCCGACGATCCCGACCCGCAAGGGGACGGGGTTCGGACGGGATGCGGGCACGGTCGCTCCTGCGGCGGGCATGCGATCTGCACGATAGCCGCAGAATTCTGACTTTCCTTGACCGTCGGAGGGCATTTCAAACGCTCTCCCCGACGAGCACCCGAACAGGGCGTTCTTTCCCCCCGCAGACCGGTTCCGCTGCGGCTGCCAGTGGAACGCCGCGCCTCACCCCTGGAGGCGCGGTCGCGATCCCTGCGGCAGCTCGCTTCCACTTCCTCACTTTCTCGCCTTTGGGTGTGCGGCGTTCACCCGCGCACAACCGGCTTCGGTAGACAAGGGGACGGACTTCCCGTCGCGACGGCCAAACCGTCGCGACGGGAAGTTCCACTTTCCTGTCCGCCATGTCGCCGTCCGACGCGCCACCGCCGAACTCCGACGATCCCCAGCCGCCGGGACAAGCCGCGGGCGACCTGTTCGGGATCGTCTACGAAGAACTGCGTGCCATCGCCGATGCGCTGGCCCGCCGCGAGCGCACCAGTTCGCTGCACGCGACCGCCTTGCTCAACGAGGCGTTCGTCGCCCTGTGCAAGCGCGGCACACAGGCCCCGTATGCCCGCGACCACTTCCTGCGCACTGCGGCCCGCGTCATGCGGCACCTGCTGATCGACCACAAGCGCAGCCGGGCGACGCGCGCGCGCCACACCGGTGGCCCCCGCCCGCCGTTCGACGACATCGTCGACCGCTACGAATCCTCGGTCGGCGACCTGCTGGCCGTCGAAGAGGCGCTGCACCGCATCGCCGTCGACGACCCGGAATCCGTGCGCCTGATCGAGCTGCGATTCTTCGCCGGCCTGTCCCTGCCGGAGTGCGCCAAGGCGATGGACGTCTCGGTGCGCACCGTCAGCCGCTGGTGGCAACTCGCCCGCGCCCAACTGGCGAGGGAATTGCACCGATGAACATCCTGGAGAACCCTCGCCGATGAACGAGCGCGCCGACCACCGCCGTCGCCTGTTCGCCGCGGCCGCCGAACTGCCGACAGCCGCGCGGTCCGACTACCTGGCCCGCGCCTGCGACGACCCCGAACTGCGGGCCGAGATCCTCAACCTGCTCGAGGTGGCGCCACCCGCCGACTTCCTCGAGCCCCCCGACCTCGGCGAAGCGATGCCGGCCGTGACCCAGTTCGGCCCCTACAAGATCGTCCGCGAACTCGCCGACGACGCCCCGCACGTCTACCTGGGCCAGCACGAAGGCACCGGCCGCTTCGCCTTGGTGCGCACGATCCGGCCGCCCGGCGGCCTGGCCGACGACGCCGTGACGCAGTGCGTGCGGACCGCGCACCGCGTCAACGCCCTCGCCCATCCGCACTGCATTCCGGTGCGCGAGCACGGCTTCCGCAGCGGCACGTTCTGGCTGGCCGCCGAGCACGTCGGCGACCACCACCTGGGCACCGAGCTGGCGCGGCAACGGCTCGCGGCGACGCTCGGCCAGGCCACCGGCACGGTGCTGCTGCGACCCGACCAGGCGCCGTGGCCGGCGACGATCCTGCGCATCGCGCTGATCCTCGCCGAGATCCTGCAGACCACGCACCGCATCGGCATCACGCACGGCGCCCTGAGCGCGACCTACGTGCGCCTCGGCCCCACCGGTCGACCGCTGCTCGGCGGGTTCGGCTGGAGCGCGGTCAGCCAGAGCGAGCCGGCCGAACCGGACGACGACCTCCGCGCCTTCGGCCAGATGCTCTACGAGGCGCTCGAGGTCGACCCGACGGCGCCCCGCGACCGCATCGGCGCCGGGCTGTTGCGGATCGCGCAGCGTGCCGAGCACCGGCGTGGCATCGCCAGCGCCGACCAGCTCGGCGCCGAACTGCGGCAGCTCGCGACCGAGATCCCGCCGCGCCTCGAACCCGGCAACGGCGGCGGCTGGCTGAACCGGCTGAAGCGATCGTTCGGCAACGGCTGATCGGTGGCACCTCGACGGTTGGCGTGGACCCGGCCGCCCGCTAACACTTCGCCATGGTCCAACGCCGGTCCTCGCCCGCTTCGCCTGCCAAGCGCCTCACCGCGCGCAACGCCGATCGCCACGTCCTCTACCAGCGCGCCGTGCAGGCGCCGGCGACCGACGCCGCGTTCTATGCCCGGTGGTTCAAGAAGTACACCGGCCGCGAACTGCGCGTGCTGCGCGAGGACTTCTGCGGCACCGCGGTGCTGGCGTGCCACCACGTGAAGCGCCATCCCGAGAACCGCGCGATCGGTGTCGACCTGCACTGGCCGACGCTGGCGTGGGGCCGGATCCACAACGTCAAGCCGCTGCTCGACGACGAGCAGCAGAAGCGCCTCACGCTGCTGCAGAAGAACGTGCTCGACGTGCGTTCGCCGAAGGCCGACGCGATCCTCGCGCTGAACTTCAGCTACTCGGTGTTCAAGACGCGCAAGGAACTCGCCGCATACGTCAGGAACGCCTACGCGTCGCTGCAGCCGGGCGGGATCCTGTTCATGGACGCATGGGGCGGCCCCGACGTGCTGCAGCAGAAGACCGACAAGACGCGGCACAAGGACTTCACCTACCTGTGGGAGCAGCGCAGCTACGACCCGATCTCGCACGAGATCACCTGCGCGATCCACTTCGAATTCAAGGACGGCACGCGGCTGCGCGACGCGTTCGTCTACGACTGGCGGCTGTGGACGCTCGCCGAGATCCGCGAGCTGTTCGAGGAGGCCGGCTTCGCCGACGTCCACGTGCTCTGGGAAGGCACCGACCGCGCCACCGGCGGTGGCAACGGCGTGTTCCGGCGCAAGGAGAAGGGCGACATGGACGAAGCCTGGATCAGCATCGTGGTCGGCCGCAAACCGGCGAAGTAGCGCGAGCTCCGCCGCTGCCGTAGCACCGCAAGCGCGCGGCGTCGCGCCGCCGCGGACCAGGCTTGCGCGCCGGATCGCCAGCCGCACAATGCTTGCCCCTTGTTCGCGGCCGGTCCCCGACCGGGCCGCCCCATCCCCCGGGTTCGCAGCATGAAACCACTCGTCATCCTCGGCGCCGGCAAGATCGGCCGCATGGTCTGCCACCTGATGGCCACCTCCGGCGACTACGCGGTGCGCATCGGCGACGTCGCCCAGCCGGCCGTCGACCACCTGACCAAGAAGTACCAGCAGGTCCAGGGCCAGGTCGTCGACTTCGGCAGCGCCCAGAGCCTCGATGCGATCCTGAAGGGCGCCTGGGCGGTCGTCAGCTGCGCGCCGTTCCACTGCAACCCGTTGATCGCCGAGCGCGCGAAGGCCCAGGGCGTGCACTACTTCGACCTCACCGAGGACGTCGAGGTGACGCACAAGGTCAAGCAGCTGGCCGACGGCGCCAA
>CAYMRG010000441.1:2479-4874 GCA_964392555.1 uncultured candidatus Brocadiaceae bacterium | reverse complement strand
GGGCGCCCTTCGCCGGCGACCGGCGTCGGCGCGAACCTGCCGCCGATGATCTTGGGCGCGATGAAGGCGAGCACCTGGTCGACGCAGTGCCAGGCGAACATCTCGGCGACCAGACCGCCGCCGCCCTCGACCAGCACGCGGCGTAGGCCACGGCGGTGCAGTTCGCGGAACGCCTGGCCGAGGTGCAGCCGGCGCGGCCCCTCGGCCGTCGCGCACTGGATCACCGTCACGCCGAGGTCCTGCAGGTGGCCGCTGCGGCGCGGGTCGACGTCCTCGCTGGCCAGCAGCCAGGTCGGCGCCTTGTGTGCGGTGCGCACGAGGTTGCTGTCGTCGTCGATCTCGCCCAGCGGGTCGACGACGATGCGGATCGGCTGCTTGCCCTCGACGTGCCGGACCGTGAGCTCCGGATCGTCGATCTGTGCGGTGCGGAAGCCGACCATCACGGCGCAGCAGCGCGCGCGCAGCTCGTGCGTCCGTCGGCGCGCTTCAGGCCCCGAGATCCAGCGCGCTTCGCCGGTCGGCGCCGCAGTCTTGCCGTCGAGGGTCATCGCCCACTTGCACAGCGTCCACGGCCGGTCGCGGCCCAGCGAACGGCGGAACGGCGTGTTGATCTCGTCGCACAGCGACGCCGAGACGCCGTCGAGCACCTCGACGCCGGCCGCCTCGAGCATGGCGATGCCCTGGCGGCGGTGGCGCGGATCGGGATCGGTGCTGCCGATGACGACGCGCCGCACGCCGGCGGCGACCAGCGCCTGGGCACACGGCTCGGTCTTCTTGCCGCCCAGCCCCTTCGGCGTCGAACACGGCTCGAGCGTCACGACCGCGGTGTCCGGCCGCGCGCCGGCCGCACGCGCCGCGTCGAGCGCCATCGCCTCGGCGTGCCGCCCGCCGAAGAACTCATGCCAGCCGCGCGCCACCACGGCGCCGTCCTGCAGCAGCAGGCAGCCGACGCGCGGATTGGGCTCGACCTCGCCGCGACCGCGCTGCGCCAGCTCGCTCGCCTCGCCCATCAACGCTTCCCAGTTCACGCGCGCGCCACCTCGTCCGGATCCATGCGACCTGCCTCGGCGGCATTGGCCGCCAGCGCCTCGCCGACGACCGAATGCGCCAGCGCCTCGGTGATGCGGACCGGCACGTACTGGCCGATCAGGTCGTCGTCGCCGGCGAAGTGCACGAGCCGGTGGTGCGCCGTGCGGCCGCTGAGGCGACCCGCGACCTTGCTGTGCCCTTCCACCAGCACTTCGGCGATCGTGCCGACCAGCGCGCGGTTCTTCGCCAGCGTCAGCTCTTCCTGCACGGCCAGCAGCACCTGGTTGCGGCGCTCCTTGTCGGCCTCGGCGACGTCGTCGACGAGGTCGGCGGCGTGGGTGCCGGGGCGCGGCGAGTACTTGAACACGTAGCTCTGCGCGAACCCGACCTGCCGCAGGAACGCGACCGTCGCGTCGAAGTCCGCGGCGGTCTCACCGGGATAGCCGACGATGAAGTCGCTGTGCAGCTCGATGTCGGGCGCGACCGCGCGCAGCTGCTCGATGCGCGCGAGGTAGCGTTCGACGGTGTAGCCGCGCCGCATCGCCTTCAGCACCGCATTGCTGCCCGATTGCGCCGGCAGGTGCAGGTAGCGCGCGACCTTCGGCAGCTCGGCGAGCGCCGCGGTCAGCTCCGGGTTCAAGAAGTTCGGGTGCGACGTGATGAACGCGAGCCGCCGCAGCGACGGGATCTCGTGCAGCGCACGCAGCAGCCGCGCCAGCGTCGCGTTCTGCCCGGTCAGGTCGCGGCCGTAGGCGTTGACGGTCTGGCCGAGCAGCGTGATCTCGGTGACGCCGTCGTCGCACAGCCGCTGCGTCTCCTCGACCAGATCGGCGATCGGCCGCGACACCTCGTCGCCGCGCGTCGTCGGCACGATGCAGTAGGTGCACGGCATGTTGCAGCCACGCATCACCGAGACGAACGCCTGCGAACGGTGCGGCCGCACGCGCACGTCGCGACGGATCGTGTCGCCGCTGGCACCCTGGTCGACCGCGAGCACGCCGGCGCCGGCGACCTCGTGCTTGGTGCGCGCCGGTTCCCGTTCGACGGCGATCGCCGCGTTGCGCTGCCGCGCCGTCTCGACCGTGTCGTCGATGTCGCCGAACGCCGACGGGCCGACCACCAGGTCGACGTGGGGCATCCGCGACAGCAGGTAGCGCTTGTGCTCCTGTGCCATGCAGCCGAGCACCCCTACCACCAGGCCGGGGTCGGTGCGCTTGCGGATCCGCAGCTTGCCGAGCTTCGACCAGACGCGGTCCTCGGCGTGCTGCCGCACCGAGCACGTGTTCAGCAGCACGACGTCGGCGTCGGCCTCGCCGGTGGCGGGTTGGTAGCCGCGCTGGCGCAGCTTGCTCTCGACCAGCTCGCT
>CAYMRG010000441.1:907-2469 GCA_964392555.1 uncultured candidatus Brocadiaceae bacterium | reverse complement strand
GGTGGTACTTCGGCGCGGTCATGACGGGCCGCGGATCTTACGCAAGCCACCCCCGCACCGCGACCTTCCTCCGCGCTCATGAACGGCCGATTCGCAGCGGCGCGGCGGGCCCCGTATCAAGGCACCATGACCCACGCCACACGTCGCTCCTTCCTCGCCGGCGGCACTGCGGCCGCCGCCAGCCTCGCCCTGCCGATGCACCCGCGCCGCACCGCGGCCCCCGGCAAGCGGATCCTGATCCTCGGCGGCACCAGCTTCCTCGGCCCGGCGGTCGTCGAGGCCGCGCTCGCCAACGGCCACACGCTGACCCTGTTCAACCGCGGCAAGACCAACGCCGACCTGTTCCCACAGGTCGAGAAGCTGCACGGGCAGCGGCGTCGGCCGAACCCGAACCGGCCGAAGGATCCGCCGCAGGACCTCGCCGCGCTGCAGAACCGCGAGTGGGACGCGGTCGTCGACACGAGCGCCTACTACACCGGCGAAGTCGAGGACATGGCCAAGGCGTTGCAGGGCAGGGTCGGTCAGTACGTCTTCGTCAGTTCGCTGTCCGTCTACAAGACGCTCGAGCTCGACGCGACGCCGGTCGACGAGGACAGCCCGCTGTGCGAGTGCGAGGACAAGTACACGCTCGACATGGGCGCCAACTACGAGCGCTACGGCGCGCTGAAGCGCTACTGCGAGGAGGCCGCGGCGGCGGCATTCCCCGGCCACGCGACGCTGGTGCGCCCTGGCTACATCGTCGGCCCGCGGGATCCGAGCGATCGCTTCACCTACTGGCCCGCGCGGTTCCAGCGCGGCGGCGAGTGCCTGGCGCCGGGTGATCCCGACAACGAGCTGCAGTTCATCGACGTCCGCGACCTCGGCACGTGGATCGTGCACCTCATCGAGCAGGGCACGGCCGGCACGTTCAACGCCGTCGGCTTCGACGGCCGGATCTCGGTCGCCGAGTTCCTGCACACCGGGAAAGGGACGCTGAATCACGGCTGTTCGTTCACCTGGGTCGACGACGCCTTCCTCGAGCAGAACGGCGTCAGCTCCTGGCAGGAGATGGGTTGCTGGACGCCCAAGGCGAAGAACGGCCGTGCCAGCAATGCGCGCGCGATCGCTGCCGGTGCGACGTTCCGTCCGATCGCCGAGACCATCCGCGACACCGCCGCGTGGGTTCGCGACGGCCGCGGCAGCGGCCCGTGGCGCGCCGGTATGACGGTCGACCGCGAGAACGCGCTGCTGGCGAAGTGGCGCCAGCGCTGAGTCGGCTCGCCCGAAGGGCGACCCGACTCAGCGATTGCCGGGACGCCGCAACGCGGGGACCGCAACCGCGGCGAGGGACACATCCAGCCCCGCTGCGTCGTCAACGTTGGGCCGGCTCGCCCGAAGGGCGACCCGACTCAGCGATTGCCGGGACGCCGCAACGCGGGGACCGCAACCGCGGCGAGGGACGCAGCCAGCCCCGCTGCGGCGTCAACTTTGGGCCGGCTCGCCCGAAGGGCGACCCAACTCAGCGATCGCCGGGACGCCGCAACGCGGGGACCGCAACCGCGGCGAGGGACGCAGCCAGCCCC
>CAYMRG010000441.1:0-807 GCA_964392555.1 uncultured candidatus Brocadiaceae bacterium | reverse complement strand
GCTGCGGCGTCGCCTCGGCACGGCAACTCGCTCATCGGCCACTCGCGGCGGCAATCCCGGCGGGTAACATGTTCCGCCATGATCCGCTTCTCGCTCGTTCCCTCGGTCCTCGCGTTTGCCGCGACCATCGCGGCCCAGGGCCCAGTCCTGCCGGTCATTCCCTTCGCCGCGACCCAGGATCTCCTGGTCGTCGATTCGAGCAACGACTGCGTCTGGCGCTTGTCGGACTTCTCCCAGGAAGGCAACTACAACGGCGCCAACGAGGTCCTGCTGTTCTACAGCGACATCGGCAACATCGCGCTGACGAACCCGACCTGCATCGTCGTCGCGCCGAACGGCCGCGCCTACGTCGCCGACTCCACCGAGGACAAGATCCTCGAGCTCGTCGACCTCGACTGGGACGGCGCCGCCAACAGCCCGGGCGAGTTCAACGTGTTCTTCGACAGCGGCAAGGCCGAACTCCCAGCCAATGGCGCAGAGAGCATCGCCAAGCTGGCAGCGGCCGGAAAGGCCGGCGGCAAGGCGGTGATCAGCGGTTACCACGATGCCACCGGTGACCCGGCCCAGAACGCCGAACTGGCCAAACAGCGCGCGATCACCGTGCGCGATGCGCTCAAGGCCGCAGGCGTGTCGGAAGACAAGATCGAGCTGAAGAAACCCGAGCAGATCAATGCCGGCGATGCCGCGGAAGCACGGCGCGTCGAAGTGACAGTTCAGTGACGCGCACGGGCGGACGGCTCGCCCGTCCGCTCAGCGTGACAGCCAGGCCCGGGTAAATTCCGCCAGGTTCTGGTGGATGCTGCCGAC
>CAYMRG010000440.1:0-4881 GCA_964392555.1 uncultured candidatus Brocadiaceae bacterium | reverse complement strand
ACGGCGAACACCAGCTCGTCCATGCGCGGCGTTATAGGTGGCTCGGGCGCAGTTCGTCAAACCGAACCAGGTGCGTCGCCGGCGCCCCATTGACGAAACCGATGAACCTGAGGACCCTTGGCCCCGCCGTCACCCCGCTCTCTGAGGTTCGACATGCCCGCGGTTGCTCGCCTGCTGGTTTCGCTTCCCGTCTTCGGCGCGCTGGTCGGCGCCATTCCAGCGCAGTGGACGTGCGTGCGCCTGCACCCCGCCGGTTCGGCGTCGTCCCAGGCGAACGCCACGGCGGATGCCTGGCAGGGCGGCACGGCGGCCGTCAACTCGGCCCTGCATGCGGCGATCTGGAACGGCACGGCGGCTTCGTGGGTCGACCTGCATCCGGCTGCCTTGGCCAGTTCGCAGGTGCTGGCGATGGCGCCTGGTGTGCAGGTTGGCGTCGCCGGCCAACGCGCCGCGGTGTGGCATGGCACGGCGGCCTCCTACGTCAATCTCGATCCGACGGGCGCCGCCGGTTCGGCGATCCGCGGCACCGACGGCTACCTCCATGTCGGCAACATCCGCGTCGGCATCCAGGATCACGCCTGCACCTGGACGGGGACGTCGACGCCGATCGACCTGCACACCTTGCTGCTGCCCGCTGCGGTCAGCTCCTATGCGCTTTCGACCTACGGCGGCCAGGTCGCGGGCTACTTCAACACCGCTTCGGCCGCGCACGCCGTCGTCTGGTCGAGTGGTTCCTACACGGACCTCACGCCGGCTACGGCGACCGGCGCGCTGTGCTACGGTGTCGACAACGGCGAGCAGGTGGGCTACGCCGTGGTCAGCAGCACCATCCGCGCCTGCCTCTGGCACGGCAGCGCGAGCTCGTGGACCGACCTGCACCCGACGGGGCACATGGAATCCAAGGGCGCGGCGACGTTCGGTGGTTTCCAGGTCGGCTATACGCGCCCGACGTCCATCTCGCGACACGCTGCGATCTGGACTGGCACTGCGGCGTCGTTCGTCGATTTGCACGCGTTCGCGCCAGCGACGATGACCGAGACCTTCGCCAGCGCCATCTGGAGCGACGGCGTCACGCTGTACGTCGCCGGCCGGGGCAACGATTCGCTGCTGGGCAGCCAATCCGCGGCGCTGCTGTGGTCGCGGCCGCTCGGCGCCAGCACGCTGGCGACCAATGCGACGCTCGGTCAGGGCTGTGGTTCGCTGCAGCTCGATGCCACGACCCGGCCACTGCTCGGCAGCAACTGGGGCCTGGCGGCGACCGGTGCGCCGACCACGACCACGTTCGGCGTGACGTGGCTGGCAACCACGGATCCCGGCATCGCCGACCTGGCGTTCGCAGGTCTTCCCGGCTGCCCGCTGCGCGCCGATCTCGCGGTCCTGTTCGGACCTTGGCTGCCGGTGAACGGTGCTTCGACGCTGACCGTTGCGCTGCCGGCGAGCCCGCCGTCGTTGCTCGGGCTGCACCTGTACGCGCAGGCCGCCGCGTTTGCGGTGCCTGCGCCCAATCCGTTCGGCGCGATCACCAGCAACGGCCTGGTCGGCACGCTCGGCGATCACTGACGCCGCGCGGGGCCGCAGGCCTCACGCTCCGGCGAGCCGTTGCACCGCCGCCGCCAGCAGCGCCACGCCATACCCGGTGCCGCGGTCGCCGCGGAACGCCGGGAAGGCGAGGTCGACGTGGCCCCAGCGCGCCTTGGTGCCGTCGAGGTGCCAGTGGATGAATTCGCCGGCGCACGAGACCTGCGCGTTGCTGCGGTTCTTGACCGAGTTGCGCATGTCGGCGATCGGGCTGGCGAACTCCGGCCGCGTATGGCCGCCTCCGACGCAAACTCAGAAAGTCCGGAAATCCATCGACTTGGTCAGGGGGGGGGTACAATGAAAGGCAGAAGCAAGGAGGATCGTTTCGATGCTGATGCATGTTGCAAAGATTCTCGTGACAGCGGGTCTGGTTGGGTCTCTTCCCGTGCCCGGTCATTCTCTGCGCAGGGCGGCTGAGGCTGACGAGGAAGTAGTAGTGCTCTACCCACGCCAGCCGCCATGTCGCTGCGTTGTGGCAGATGCGGGGTCGGCGAATCCCGGATCGACCTGCTCCGATGGCTCGTCAGGACCCTACTTCACGGTGGTGACCTTCTCGAAGGCAAATGGTCCTTGCGCTACCATAGAGGGTCAATGTGAAACCCAGGTGAATTCTCAGTGCGAGTGGGTGGTTGACGCAACCTTGCGTTGGCCTGCAAGTCCTCCTTCGGGGTGCAACACTGTGTGTTTGAAGGGTGGCAACCTGGGCCCTCCGGCCTTCATCACGGTCGCAAGCCCGGCAACGCCGACAATTCGCGTCACCGCGCACGCGGATTGCAAGAAGGACATCGACAACGCTGGTAACGCCCATCTGGAGATGTGGGTCGGATCGTGTCAGCAAAGTGGCGGTAGTCCTCCCGGTGACCCAAACACCCCGAACCTAAGCTACATTCTCAGCATCACATGTCCGAAGTGCAAGAAGGCGTGAGAGCTTCACGGAGGGGCATTGTCGTAGGTCTCTTGGTGATCTTCCTGGTATCCGCCATCATCCTGACGAACCAGTTGAGTTCGCAGGGAGATGATGGCCCCCATGTGCCAGCGCAGGCAGTGATCGCCGATATTGACAATGTCACCAAATGGCTTGAGCCACTCGATGGTCCTGTTCGAGTTCGATTTGTTGGCGTGGACAAGTTGGCCGAAGGGGCAGCCGAGAAGTCTCCCGACCTTGCCGAGGATGGATTGGCTGTCCAACATCTTGGCCATCTCTCCGCGGAGGGATTGGCAGCTTTGATCCGTGATATGGACGATTACGCCAATATCAAGCGCCTACAGCTCGAGGAATTCTCGAAGACTGTCACGGTCGGCGACACCAGCAAGTTGGCTGAGGAAGCCGGCATGCTGGCCCTCAACGAGGTCGCGATTGCGGCTTGTGATGCCGTGAGGCGTGGTTCGTACCTGACGCTCGAACCACCGAAGACCTTGCTCGAGCTGCCGCAGTGCGAGGTGATGTCGACACGTGCGCTGATGTCCGGCAAGCAGGTCAACCTCGTGGTCGTGATGCCGTACTCGCAGTATCCCGCGATCAAGGCTGCTCGGGCATACCAGCTGGCGACCAGGGAGGCGGCGGCGCAGGAATTCGCGTATTCGTTCAACAGCCGAAGCGACTCGGAGCGTGCTGCCATGTTCGCCAGGTACCAGGCGATCGAGGACAGGCGCAGGCAGGGGCAGGAGCTGACCTTGGACGAGATCCGGTTCCTGCACGTGGACTTCGGGGTCGGCCTGCTGGTCGAGCAGGACGTAAACCATCACCTGTTCCGATTCAGCCCTCCCGATCCTCGGGATCGGTGAATGTTGGGGGCGCTGGCCGCCGACCGACCCTCACGCTCCCGCCAGCCGTTGCACCGCCGCCGCCAGCAGCGCCACGCCATACCCGGTGCCGCGGTCGCCGCGGAACGCCGGGAAGGCGAGGTCGACGTGGCCCCAGCGCGCCTTGGTGCCGTCGAGGTGCCAGTGGATGAATTCGCCGGCGCACGAGACCTGCGCGTTGCTGCGGTTCTTGACCGAGTTGCGCATGTCGGCGATCGGGCTCGCGAATTCCTGGCGGTAGAACTCGGGCGCGCACGGCAGCGCCCAGCACAGGTCGCCGGTCGCGCGGCCGGCGTCGAGCAGCGCGCGTTCGACGTCGGCGTCGTCGCAGACGACCGCCGCGTGCAGGTCGCCGGTGGCCATGCCCTGCGCGCCGGTCAGCGTCGCCGCGTCGAGCACGATGTCGGCGCCGAGCACGCGCGCGGCGTAGCTGCAGCCGTCGGCGAGCAGCAGGCGGCCCTCGGCGTCGGTGTTGTTGATCTCGACGGTCTTGCCGGAGTGCAGCGTCAGCACGTCGTCGGGCTTGTAGGCGGCGGGGCCGATCGCGTTCTCGGCGAGGCACAGCAGCAGCGAGACGCGCGCCTTGGGCCGATGCGCAGCGAGCACGGCGAAGGCGCCGAGCGTGGCCGCGGCACCGCCCATGTCGGCCTTCATCGTCTCCATGCTGCCGCGCGCCTTCAGGTGCAGGCCGCCGGTGTCGTAGGTGACGCCCTTGCCGACCAGCGCGATGTGCGGCGTCTTGGCAGAAGCGGCGCCGAACGTCGCGACCAGCAGCCGCGGCGCGGTGCGCGCGCAGCGGCCGACGGCGTGGATGCCGCCGAGCTTCTGCCGCAGGAGAGCCGGACCGACGAATTCGCGCACCGTGACGCCGCGGCGGCCGCGCAGCAGCCGCTTCGCCGCGGCGGCGAGCGCCTGCGGATCGAGGTCGGTGGGCGGCGTGTCGACCAGTTCGGCCATCGCGCGCGCGGTCGTCGCGACGTCGCGCGCGAGCGCGGGCACCGGCAACGCCGCGCCGTTCGCGGTCGCGCAGGCGAGCGCCAGCGTGCCGGCGGGCTTCTGCCCGCTCTTCGCCGAGAACGTCGGCAGCGCGCGGCCGACCGCGTTGACCGCTGCCAGCACATGCGCGGCGTCGTCGAGCACCAGCAGCACCGCGCAGCGACCGGCGCGCGGCAGGCCGGCGGCCGCGACCGTGCGTCGGATCGCCTCGGCGCGCGACGGCGCGTTGTGGCGCGAGACCTCGTCGGGCAGCACCGCGACCGTCAGCCGCTGGCCGCCCGCGGTCCGCGACGACGCCGTCCCGCCCTGCAGGCCGGGGCTCGCTTCGCCGCCGAGCGCCATCGCCAGCTCGGCATCGCCCGCCGAGAGCCACTTGCCGAGCGCGCCGCGGCCGCGCCCGCGCGGGCCGAAGCAGGTCTTGGGGGCGACGACGAGGACGTGGTCGCCGGCGAGGTGCTTGCCGGCCGGCGCGAACGCGATCTTCATCGCGCGGATGCTACGCGA
>CAYMRG010000439.1:0-4899 GCA_964392555.1 uncultured candidatus Brocadiaceae bacterium | reverse complement strand
CTCGCTCACGCGCCACATCGGGCTCGTCCCCCAGCAGGAGACGCTGTTCGAGCCCTACGTCAGCAGCCGGCCGGGCGGCACGGGGCTCGGACTCGCGATCGCCCGCCGGATCGCGGCCGACCACGGTTTCACCCTGCGCCACACGGCGATCCTGCCGCACGGTGCGCGCATGACGCTGGAGGTGCCGGCATGACGGCCGTGCGCGGGTGCCGGGCGCTGGTCGTCGACGACGACGAGGCCCACCGCGCGATGCTGCGCGCGGTGGTGGGCGACCTCGGCTTCGCCGTCGAGGTCGCGCGCGATGGCGACGAAGCGCTCGAACGGATGGCCGCCGTGCCGCCCGACGTCGTGTTGCTCGACATGCGCATGCCGAAGCGCGACGGCCTGGCGACCCTGCGCGCGATGCGCGAACGCGGTCTCGCGCCGCTGACGATCGTCGTGACCGCCTACGCCGAGCTGGAGCAGGCGGTCGAGGCGATGAAGCTCGGCGCGGCGGACTACCTGCGCAAGCCGATCGACATCGAGTCGCTGCGCGAGCTGCTGGCGCGCCACTGCGGCGCGGTCGAGCCGGCGGCCGCGGACCTGCCGCCGCTGCCCGAGGGCGTCGTCGTCGCGTCGCCGCTGATGCGCGACGTCTGCCGCGATCTGCATCGGATCGCCGCCAGCGAGGCCAGTGTGCTGCTGCACGGCGAGACCGGCACCGGCAAGGAGGTGTTCGCCGACCTGCTGCATCGCTGGAGCCCGCGCCATGGCGGGCCGCTGGTGACCGTCAACATGGCGGCGTTGCCCGAGGCGCTGGTCGAGAGCGAGCTGTTCGGCCACGAGCGCGGCGCGTTCACCGGCGCGGTGGCGGCCCGACGCGGCGTGATGCTGCAGGCCGACGGCGGCACGCTGTTCCTCGACGAGATCGGCGAGCTGCCGATCGCGCTGCAGCCGAAGCTGCTGCGCGCGATCGAGACGCGGCGGTTCGCGCCGCTCGGCGCCCGCGACGAGGTGGCCGCCGACTTCCGCCTGGTCGCGGCGACCAACCGCGATCTCGAGGCCGTGATCGCGGCGGGACGGTTCCGGCAGGACCTCTACTACCGCATCGCCGTGATCACGGTCGAGATCCCGCCGCTGCGCGAACGGCCCGAGGACGTGCTGCCGTTGGCGCGGCGCTTCCTCGCGCGCGAAGGCGGCAAGCGGCTGAGCCCCGCGGCGGCGTCGCGGCTGCAGGTCTACGCCTGGCCCGGCAACGTGCGCGAGCTGCAGAACGTGATGCTGCGCGCGGCCATCCTCGCCGCGGGCGACGTCATCTTGCCCGAGAATCTGCCGCCCGGCCTCGCGGCGACGGACGGCGACGCGGCGGCCCGGGTGGGCAAGGTCGGCGCAGCAGCCGAGGCATCGCTCGCCGCCGTGGAGGAGCGAGCCATCCGTGACATGCTCGAGCGCACCGGCGGCAACCGCAGCGAGGCGGCGCGCCGGCTCGGCATCAGCCGGCGCACCTTGCTCTACCGGCTCAGGGACTACCGCGTCACCGATCCGCGCCACGGTTCGTAGCGGCGGGTCGCGGCCGCAGGCGGTGCGCAGGCCTTGCGCAGCGCGCGTGCGGTCTGGTGCCAAGGCTGCGCACGATCCCGCGCGGCCACGGCGTGACAGCGGGCGGCACGTCGCTTGCTCCCGAGCGGCGACCTCGCCCCGAGGTCGATGAGGCAAGACCATGAAGACCCTCGCCACCCTGGCGGTTCCGTTCCTGCTGTCCGCTTCGTTCGCCGTGCCTGCCGTCGCGCAGGGCGGCGGCGGTCTCTACCCGTACCTGCAGTCGCTGCCGATCGAGGCGGTCGACGCCAACGAGGTGTTCGTGCTGCAGCACATGCGCGAAGAGGAGAAGCTGGCGCGCGACGTCTACCTGGTGCTGCACCAGACGTGGCAGGTGCCGATGTTCGCCAACATCGCTCAGTCCGAGCAGTCGCACATGGACCTGGTCGCGTGGGCCCTGACCCGCTACCAGATCGCCGATCCGGTGCCGAGCGACACGGTCGGTGTCTTCGGCACGGCGGAGTACACGTCGCTGTTCCAGTTCGCGACGACGCTGGGCCAGATCTCGCCGGCGCACGCGCTGCTGGTCGGTGCGTTGATCGAGGATCTCGACATCGTCGATCTCGACGCATCGCTCGGCTGGAGCGACAACCGCGACCTCGACTGCATCTGGCAGAACCTGCAGCGCGGTTCGCGCAACCACCTGCGCGCCTTCTACCCGCAGCTTGCGAGCGCGGGCTACGTCTACCCCGCCTTCTTCCTGACGCCGGCCGAGCTGCTGGCGATCGTCACGACGCCGACCGAGCCGCGGCCGGTCGACGAGAACGGCGTGCCGCTGTTCTGAACGGTCTGCTGCGCCGGACGTGGCGCGGATCCGCGGTGACGCGAAGCCGCGAGCATGCTACACGCATCACCAGATGAGGCGATGCGAATGACGAGGACGTGCCTACTGTTCTCAGGGCTGCTGCTGGTCACCGCGAGCTGCGGCAGCAACGAGCCCTTCCGCGGCAACGACTACGGCGCGCTGCTGGCGGCGGCGCGCGCGCATTGGCGCCTGCGGCCGATGCGGCAGGACCCGGCGCGTTTCGCCAGCGCAACGGGTCTCGAGGCCGGCGGCAGCTGGGTGCAGGGCGACTTCGAGCAGGGGGCGACACGGCCGGACTACGAGTTCCTGACCGGGCACATCGCGTTCGCACCGGAGTTGGCGTGGCGGAACGTCGACGTCATGCCACTGGTCGGCGCGTCGCTCGCCAGCCTCGAGGTGACGAACGGCGGCACGCGCATCGACGAGAACGGCGCCGGCGCGCTGTTCGGCATCGAGGCGTCGTACCGGGCGCTGCCGTGGCTGCAGCCCTATGCGCGGGCCACGCGCGGGGTGCGGCCCGAATGGGTCGTCGACCGCGTCGAGGTGGGGTTGGATCTACGGCTGAACGAAGCGGTCGGCGTGCAGGTCGGCTGGGCACGCCAGACCACCCGACTCGACGACGGGCCCTTCTTCGGGGCCTTCGAAGACGCCGACATCCGCACCGACGGCGTGCACGTCGGGTTGTCGCTGCGCTTCTGATGCCGCCGGGCCTCCGTCCAAGGGCCCGTGGCAAATCGGCGTAGGACGTGGTTCGCTCCTCGGATGACGATCCGGCGCGACCTGCTCGAACACGAAGGCCACCTGCGACTCGGCACCGAGTTGCTGCACGATCCCCGGCGCAACAAGGGGACCGGCTTCACCGCAGCCGAGCGCGATGCGCTGAAGCTGCGCGGGCTGCTGCCGCCGCACGTGTTCTCGGAGGCCGAACAGGTCGGTCGCGCGCTGGCGAACATCCGCCGCGCGCACGACGACCTGCAGCGGTACATGGCGATGACGGCGCTGCAGGACCGCAACGAGACGCTCTACTACCGCGTGCTCGTCGACAACCTGACCGAGCTGATGCCGATCGTCTACACGCCGACCGTCGGCGAGGCGTGCCAGAAGTTCGGCCACATCTTCCAGCGGCCGCGCGGCCTGTTCATCTCGGCGGCCGACCGTGGCCGGATCGGCGAGGTGCTGCGCAACTGGCCGACCCGCGACGTGCGCGTCATCGTCGCCACCGACGGCGGCCGCATCCTCGGCCTCGGCGACCTCGGCGCGCACGGCATGGGCATCCCGGTCGGCAAGCTCAACCTCTACACGGCGTGCGCCGGCGTCAATCCGCACCAGTGCCTGCCGATCACGATCGACGTCGGCACCGACAACCAGGCGCTGCGCGACGACGTGCTCTACGTCGGCCTGCGCCAGCCGCGCCTCAACGGCCCGGCCTACGACGAGCTGATCGAGGAGTTCGTCACCGAGGTGAAGAAGGCGTTCCCGAACGTGCTGCTGCAGTTCGAGGACTTCAACAACCAGCACGCGTTCGACTTGCTGGCGCGCTACCGCGAACGCATCTGCTGCTTCAACGACGACATCCAGGGCACCGCGGCCGTCGCGGTCGCCGGCATGCTGTCGGCGATGCGGCTCACGGGCGGCAGGCTCGCCGACCAGCGGCTGTTGTTCGCGGGCGCCGGCGAGGCGGGCACCGGCATCGCCGACCTGCTGGTCGCCGAACTGGTCGCCGACGGCGTCGACGCGGCGACCGCGCGCAAGCTGTGCTGGTTCGTCGATTCGCAGGGGCTGGTCGTGAAGAGCCGTGGCAAGCTCGCGCACCACAAGGCGCCGTACGCGCACGATCATGCGCCGATCGCCGACCTCGAGGGTGCCGTGCGCGCGCTGCGGCCGTCGGCGCTGGTCGGCGTGTCGGGCCAGCCGCAGATCTTCACGCAGCCGATCATCGAATCGGTGGCGAAGCACCACGCGCGGCCGATCGTGTTCGCGCTGTCGAACCCGACGTCGAAGGCCGAATGCACCGCGGAGCAGGCCTACAAGTGGTCCGAAGGTCGCGCCGTGTTCGCGAGCGGCAGCCCGTTCGCGCCGGTGCGGTTCGGCGGCCGCACGTTCGTGCCGGGCCAGGGCAACAACAGCTACATCTTCCCGGGCGTCGGCCTCGGCGTCGTTGCGAGCGGGGCGCGGATCGTGCCTGACCAGATGTTCCTGATCGCGGCGCGCAGCCTCGCGCTGCAGACGACGCAGGCCGACCTCGAGACCGGCTGCCTCTACCCGCCGCTCGAAGCGATCCGCGCCGTGTCACTGAAGATCGCGATCGCGGTCGCCGAGTACGCCTACGACCAGGGCATCACGGCGGGCCCGCGGCCGGCGGACGTCGCCGCGCACGTCGCGGCGCACGTTTACGAGCCGAACTACGAGAGCTACGTCTGACCGCGACCGAGCGCGCCGCTTTCGCCGTCCTGCGGCGTCAGGCTTCCCCGAAGCGTGCTCGGCGGGGCGCAGGCCCCGCCTCCGCGCGGCTTCGG
>CAYMRG010000438.1:0-4901 GCA_964392555.1 uncultured candidatus Brocadiaceae bacterium | reverse complement strand
CGCCGGCCACGCGCCGCCGCGCGCGCGAACTCGGCATCGACCTCGCGACCGTGACCGCGACCGGACCGCGCGGCCGCATCACCAACGACGACCTGGCGGTTGCTGGCAGTGCTGGCAGTGCTGGCAGCGCAGGCAGTGCAGGCGGTGCCGGTGCTCGCCCGGCGGCCGCCGCCACGGGCGGCGCGCGCTTCGCTCCGATCGCGATCCCGCCGGCCCCCGCGGGCCGCAGCGAGGAGCGCCTGCCGTTCCGCGGCTTGCGCCGCAAGATCGCCGAGGCGATGACGCGGTCGAAGTTCACCGCGACGCACTTCACCTACGTCGACGACATCGACGTCACCGAGCTGGTGAAGATCCGCGGCGAGGCGAAGAAGGCGTTCGCCGACAAGGGCATCAACATCACCTACCTGCCGTTCATCATGAAGGCGATCGTGCAGGCGATGCGCGAGTTCCCGATGATGAACGCCTCGCTCGACGAGGTGACGCAGGAGCTGGTCGTCAAGCGCTACTACAACTTCGGCATCGCCACCGACACCGACAACGGCCTGATCGTGCCGGTGATCAAGGACGTCGACCGCAAGTCGGTCGGCGAGCTGGCGCGCGACCTCCAGGACCTCGCGGCGCGCACGCGCGACGGCAAGGTGACGGTCGACGACCTCACCGGCGGCACGTTCACGATCACCAACGCCGGCAACATCGGCGGCCTGTTCGCGACGCCGGTCATCAACTTCCCGGAGGTCGCGATCATGGGCGTCCACGCGATCAAGGACGCCGCGATCGTCAAGAACGGCCAGATCGTCGCCGGCAAGAAGATGTACCTGTCGGTCTCGATCGACCACCGCATCGTCGACGGCGCCACCGGCGCGCGCTGGATGAACGTCGTCAAGGACCACCTCGAGCAGCCCTACCGCCTGCTCCTGGCCTGATGGCTGCCGCGAAGATGGCGAAGAAGGTCAAGAAGCCGGCCCCGAAGGCCAGGAGCAAGCCCGTGGTCAAGGTGCCGGCGAAGCCGGCGCGCGCCACGGGCAAGGCCGCACCGACCAAGGTGGCGACGGCCCGGCCGCCGGCGGCCGGCGACGGCTCGCTCGAGCTGGTGCGCGTCCTCGACGACCACGGCAAGGTGGTCGGCAAGGACCCGCAGCTCGCCAAGGCGACCATGCTGTTCCTCTATGAGCAGATGGTCCAGGTGCGCGAATTCGACCGCCGCATGCTGATGCTGCAGCGCCAGGGCCGCATCGGCTTCTACGGGCCGATCCTCGGCCAGGAAGCGGCGACGGTCGGTTCGATCGCGGCGCTCGAACCGCGCGACTGGATCTTCCCGGCGCTGCGCGAAGGCGCGGCGGCGATGATGCGCGGCCTGTCGCTGACCGAGGCGATCAACCAGCTGATCGGCAACGGCGCCGACCGCTGCAAGGGTCGCCAGATGCCGTGCCACTACACCTTCAAGGAAGGCAACTACTACGGCATGTCGTCGGTGATCGGCACGCAGATCAGCCACGCGGTCGGCGCGGCGATGGCGGCCCGCCTGCGCGGCGACGACGTCGTCGTGCTCGGCTACATGGGCGACGGCGCGACCAGCGCCAACGACTTCCACTGCGGTATGAACTTCGCCGCGGTCTACAAGTCGCCCTGCATCCTGTTCTGCCAGAACAACCAGTGGGCGATCTCGGTGCCGATCGAGAAGCAGCACGCGTCGGCGACGATCGCGCAGAAGGGCCGCGCCTACGGCATGCCCTGCGTGCGCGTCGACGGCAACGACGTGCTCGCGGTCTACACCGCGACGCGCGAGGCCGCCGAACGCGCCCGCGCCGGCGACGGCCCGACCTTCATCGAGGCGGTGACCTACCGCCGCCTCGGCCACAGCTCGAGCGACGACCCGACCAAGTACCGCGACGAGGCGCAGGTGAAGGCCTGGGAGAAGAAGGACCCGGTCGATCGCTTCCGCGCCTACCTGACCGGTCGCAAGCTGTGGTCGGAGGCCCAGGAGACGGCACTCAAGGAGCGCATCCAGAAGGCCGTCAACGACGCGATCGCCGCCGCCGAGGCCAGCGGGCCGCCGGCCGACGAGACGCTGGTGACCGACGTCTACGCGACGGTCACGCCGCAGCTCAAGGAGCAGCTCTCCCTTGTGCTGGCCCTCGAGGGCCGCGGCGTCAACGAGGGCGCGTTCCCGCTGTAGGCGCGTGGCGCCGGCCGCCCCGGCGCCGGCGCATCACTCGATGCGCAGGTCGTCGATGACCAGCTGGTTCGCCGTCGAACCGTTGTCCATGACGAGGGCGACGCTGGCCAGCGAGGCGAGGTTGACGCCGGCGAAGTTGCCGAGCGGCACTTCGAGCTGGACGAAGCGGTTGAGCTTGCGCGCCGACGTGTGACCCGGGATCGGGTAGACCGGCAGGTAGCTCGAGGTGTTGGCGACGCGGTCGTAGATCGGCACGGTCGCGCTGACGCCGTTGGTGTCGGTGAGGCGCACGCCGAGCGTGAGCCAGTTGAAGCCGGTCGTGCCCGATTGCCGGATCTCGAGGAACACCGCCTTCGACGTCGACGCGTTGAGCCCGCCGAGCGCCGAGGTGAACGCCTTGCCGGCGCCGACCGACGAGAACGCGATCTGCAGGCCGCGCGGGTTCGCCGAGCCGAACGAGCCGAGACTCGGGTACGGGTAGACGAGGCTGGTCGTGATGCCCGCCGACGCGGTGTTGGCGAGGCCGAGCGTGTTGACCGCGACGTTGCCGTTCTGCGCGTCGAGGATCATGCGCTGGCCCGCGACGTCGTGGTAGCCGACGTGGCCGACGTGCGACGAGAGCGCATGTTCGTCGCCGAACAGGTGCGTCGACAGGTCGAGCCGGTCGTAGCCGAAGCGCAGCAGGAACGCGGTCATCCACTGCACGAGGATGTTGCGCTGCGTCTGGCCGTTGATCGACGGGAAGCCGTCCGGCGAGTGGCTGTCGCCGGTCTGGTTGTGGTTCGCGCCCCAGATCGTCAGGAACACGGTCGAGGTCGACCGCCGCTCGATCATCTGGTCGGCGAACGGGTACGACAGGTCGCCGTCCTCTTCGGCCGCGAAGATCATGCCCGGGAGCCGGCTGAGGTCGCGCGGCACGTTGTACGGCTGGGCACCGATGCCACCCGGCACCGGCGGGACGGCCGGCGCGATGACGTCGGCCGAGTACCACAGGTCGAACGGCATCAGCGCGATGTAGCCGGCGATGCCGATCGGCTCGGCGAACGGCAGCTGCGGCGGGCTGGCCGTGGCGCGCAGGTTGAAGCAGCGCGCCAGGGTGCCGTGCGTCGAGCCGCCGCCGCGCGAGTGGCCGGCGACGAACAACCGGTCCTCGTCGAGCCGCCCGGCGAGCACGTCGCCGGCCGTGCGGTTGCGCTTGATCATGTGCCGCAGGATCGCCTCCTGCGTGCCGGAGCCCGACTCCATGCCGGCGCTGAGGTAACCGGTCTCGTACGGGAACGGCCCCGGATAGCCCTGGTTGGTCGCGCCGTAGAACGAGTAGTAGTCGCCGGAGCTGACGCAGACGAAGCCCCAGCTGGCGATGCGGCCGAGCACGTCGTTGTACTCCGTGTGGTCGAAGCCACGGCCGTGGTGCAGCACCAGCACCGGCAGCGGGTGGTCGATGGTCGCGATCTGCGTCGGGTAGAACGTTCGCAGCTGGAAGCTCTGCGTGTTGTTGTCGAACGTGCTGCCGGTCGCGACGACCGTGTTCTCGGTCGTCACCGCATACGGCGCGTTGGCGCCGGGCCAGCCGAAGTTCTGGCCGAGGATCTGGTCGCTGCCGTCGTCGGCGAGGATCGCGACCGTCGTGCGGATCGCATGCAGCGTGGTGCCGACCAGGGCCACGATCTGCACGCGTTCGGCGCCGTTCGCCGTCGGCGTGCCGCTGATGACGCCAGTCGCCGGATCCAGCAGCAGGCCGTCCGGCAACTGCCCCCTCGCGACCACGAACGAGGTCGCCGTGCCGCCGGCGTAGGGTGCGACCGTGTCGCTGTAGGGCACGCCGACGCGCCCGGGCTTCAGGATCACCAGCTTGCCGGGAGCATCGGTCAGGGTCGCCACCGGCACCAGCAGATCCGAGGTGACGCCGCTCTGGCCGGCGACGTGCAGGTCGTAGTTGCCGGCCGACACCATCGCCGGCGCCACCTCGAACCGCGTCCCGCCGACGAGGTGGACGACCCCGGATTGCAGCGGGCTACCACCATTGCCGAGGTCCCAGGCGAAATCGCCGGTGGCCGCGAACGGCGCCCCGGTGCCGTCCAGGATCTCGACCACGAGCGGCTCGATCGGGCGACCGGGCGCGACGTAGGCAGTCGTCACGTCACCCTTCAGCAGCAGCGTCGACCACATCGACCACGGCGCGCGCTCGAACGGCGTCACGACCTCGACCTCGACCTTCTCCCAGGCGTCATAGGCCAGCGTCGGCGCGAAGATGCCGCCGGTCACCAGCTGCTGTGCACCGCCGGACAGCGTGCCGGCGCCATGGCTCACCACGACCTTGGTCGGCAGGTTCGTCACCTGCACGAGCTGGGCGGGATGCAGCGCCGAGGCGAAGTGGAACGTCGGCGCGAACGCCTCGTTGACGTAGTGGACCTCTTCGCTCGGCACCGCCACGCGCGGCTCGTCGAAGTCGATCGCCGCGCTGGTCGCGGTCGGCACGCCGGCCGTGGTCGCGGTCAACGACGCCTGCTCGAGCCCGTGGTACGACGGCCCGGTGAACGAGGCCACCGCACCGACCGTCGCCACGGTCGTCGTGCCGAGCAACGTGCCGCTGCCCGACGTCGCCAGCGTGACCTGCAGCGCCGGGTTCGGCACGATCGGCTGCCCGGTCGCCGCATCGATCACCGTCACATCGACCGCGAACGTCGCCGGCGCGACCACCGCCGCCGGCAGCTGCGTGAAGCTG
>CAYMRG010000437.1:0-4904 GCA_964392555.1 uncultured candidatus Brocadiaceae bacterium | reverse complement strand
GTGAAGCCCGCGTAGTGGACGGTGCGCGCCGGCACGCCGGCGTTTCGCGCCAGCTCGAGCGCCGGCTCGGTCGTCTCGTGGCGGTTCCAGTGCAGCAGCAGCAGCACCTCGAGGCCCTGGCGGACCCGATCGCCGATCGTGCCGACGACCTTCTGCGGCGAGTTGTAGTTGGTCATCAGCCATTCGGCCGTGAAACCCCAGTCGGCCGCCAGCTTCTCGAGCCGCGGGTGGTGCCGGCGCTGCCGCTCGTTGCCGCCGACCACCAGCACGCGGACCGGGTGGCCCAGCGCCTTCGCCAGCGCCTGTGCGGCCTCGCGCCCGGCGCCGTCGGGGCGGCCGTCGGCGTCGTTCAACTCGAGCAGCTTCTCGAGCGCGGCGAGGTCGTCGCGCGCCAGTTCGGGGAACGCGCAGGCCACTTCCTGCAGCAGGCCGAACGCCTGCTGCAGCGACTCGACGTCCTTGCGCGCCCGCAGCGAGCGCGCGATCGCGACCTGCAGCTGGGCGCGTTCGTAGTCCCGGCCCTCCATCTCCTCGTAGACCGACGCCAGCTCGACCTTGATCTCGAGGTGGTCGAGCGCCTGGCCGACGACCTCCTCGTTGTGCAGCAGCTTCTCGAGCTGCTCGAACTTGCCGCGGTGCTGCAGCAGCTCGCGCATCTCGGCGTAGCAGGCGCGGGCCTGGTCGCGTTCGCCGAGCATGTTGTGCGCCGTCAGCACGACGCGCAGGGCGTCGATCCGCTGGTCGAGATCGACGGCGACCTCGAGCACGCGCCGCGCCGCGACCGCCGCCGGCGCCGCTTCGCCGAGGCTCAGGTATTCGAGCGCGACGAACAGCAGCTGATCCGGCGACGTGCCGCGGCCGACGTCGACCGCATCGAGGAACCGCAGCGAGACGCGGCGGTCGAGCTTCTTCAGCGCCTCGTGCACCGCGTAGAAGCTCTCGAGGTCCGGGCGCACGGTCTCCAGCGCCTGCTCCATGAGCTTCAGCGCGCGCGACGCCTCGTTGGGGTCGCCGGCCGACAGCAGCGCCGCCGCGGCGAAGAAGCGCGCCCGATCGCGCAGCTCGACGTCGCGCCCCTCGAGCCGGCGCAGGCCGGCGATCGCGCGGTCGAAGCCGCGCGCCGCGGCCAGCATGTCGCCGGTCTCGTAGGCGAGCAGACTGCGCAGGTAGACCGCTTCGGGCGACGCCTGGTCCGGGTCCTCGGCGACGTGCTGCAGGCGCTGCAGCGCGGCGTTGCGTTCGGGGCGCTCCTGGTGCGGCTCGCAGGCGACGACGTCGTGCTGTCGCAGCTCGGCCAGGGCCGCGACCAGCGCCGCCGAGCTGGCGAGCTTCAGGTGGCTGCCGGCGAGGTGTTCGGCGCGTTCCGCGGCCTCGATCGCCATTGCCCACTCACTTGCGGCGAGCAGCCGTTCGGCCAGCGCGCGGTGGTAGCGTGCCTGCACGTCGCGCGGCAGGCGTTCGAACCCGGCCATCGCGAGCATCTTGCCGAGGATCGACGCGGTGCTCTCCTGGTCGTCGGCATCGACGCGCGTCTCCAGCCGCCCCAGCAGGTCGGTGACCGCGGCGTCGACGATCGGATCGAGGTCGCCGTGCGGCTCGGCGGCCAGGTACTGGATCGCGCGCACGGCGAGCTTCAGGTCGCCGGACCAGAACAGCGAGCGCACGACGATCGGCAGCACGCTGCCGGCGATCATCGGGTCGCTGAGCAGATCGAGCAGCATCTGCGGATCCTGCATCGTCTCGGCGATCCGCTCGCGCTCGCCCCGGCGGTCGTAGGCGCGGACGACGCCGAACAGGCTCCACCGGCGCAGCAGCGGGTCGTTGCCGTGGCTCGGCAGGTCGATCCCGAGCAGCGTGCGCGCGTAGCCGCACAGGAAGTTGAAGCCGGGTCGCGCGCTGTCGAGGCCGCCGTAGTCCAGCAGCTGCAGCCGCACGCCGTCGGCCTTCAGTTCACCCTTCTCGGCAAGATGCACCTGCTGCAGCAGCAGGCGGTCGAGTGCGGTTTCCCATCCCATGCGTCCAAGGTCCCCCGCAGCCCCTATCGGCCCGGGGCCGGGACCCCCTCACTCGCGACCCGGAAGCCGCGGTGGGACGGGTCACTCCATCAGCGCGCGGGCGTCCGACGGCAGCACGACGACCAAACCGGTGAGGGCGACGCCGCGCCCCTTGGCCGCGAGCGCGCCGAGCACGAGGTCGCCGACGCGCAGCGCCGACGCGGTCGCGCGCGCCGCGGCGAGCCAATGGTGACCGCCCTCCTCGTCGCGCACACCGAAGCCGTCGTCGCCGACGTCCTCGACGACCAGGAAGCGCGCCCGCTGCCGGCTGTCGACCGGCCCGGACAGCTGCGCTCCCGCCGCCGCGAGCCGGTCGAGGTGGTCGAGCAGCGTGCCCTGGCACTCCTGCAGCGCCGCGCCGACCTCGAGCTCCTGCTCGCTGCGCGCCCAGCCGTAGAACCGCTCGAGCTCGGCGAACGTCGCGCGCACGGCCGCTGCGCGCTGCGGCGGCGCGGCACTCAGGTAGACGTGCAGCAGGAGCCGCATCAGGTCCTGGCCGGTGACGGCCTCGAGATCGCGGTGTGGCAGCGGCGCGTTGGCCTGCAGCTGCACCCACAGCCGCAGCGGCGCGGCCGACGGATCGTCCTCGCGCTGCGTCTCCCAGAGGTACTCCTGGACGAGTCCGTCGAGGTCACCGGCGTCGGCGGCCACCTCCGCCGCCGCCTCGTCGCCGTCGCGATCGAACGGGTTCTCCTCGTCGTCGGCGGTGCCGGGTTCGAGGCCGGCCATCCGTTCGAGCTGCGCGAACAGGTCCTCGACGTCGCGGTGCTGGGCCAGACCTTCGTCGAGCGTGCGCACGAGCCGCTCGCCCAGCGATTCTTCCGGTGGCGTCGCGAGCGGTGCCGCAGCCGCCTCGGCGTGCTGCGCGTTCCAGATCTCCAGCAGCAGTTCGCGGGCGCGATCGAGGTCGATCTCGGTCTCGAACGCCAATTCGTCGAGCAGCGGTCCCATCACCTGTCCCGGCCGCTCGGCCGCGGCCAGCCGTTCGCTGATCGCCGCCGCCTGGTGGCGACCGTCGGTGCCCGCGAGCAGGCGGTCGAGGTCGGCCTCGAGGTGTTCGAGCGGCACCGACGGCGCGGTTGGCGCTACCGGCGGCGGCGCTGCCGGCGGCGCCGTGGGGCTCGGCGCCTGGCCCGGCCGACGCAGCAGCAGGTGCTCGAGTTCGATCTGCTGCAGCCGGCGACCGAGGTCGAGCCGTTCGAGATCGCGCCGGAACGCCTCGCCGAGCTCCTGGCCCGGCCGGAACACCGCCGCCGCGGTCGAAGGCGCCCACCGCCCGATGCCGAACTGGAACAGGCGCCCGACCAGCAGATCGCCGACCGCCAGCGAGCCCGGCGGCACGGCGAGTTCGAGCAGCGCGTCGTCCTGTAGGTCGCGCGCCTCGACACCGGTCGGCCCGGCGACGACCACGACGAACACGCCCGCCGTGGTGCCGTCGAGGTCGAGCAGCGGCGTCGCGAACTCCGGCAGCTCGACCGGCACCGCACCGAGCGTATCGCTCTCCCGTTCGAGCGCGAACCACTCGGCGAACCGCTGCGCCGCGGAATCGCCGATGCCACCGATCGCACCTTCCTCGCCATAGAACTCGCGCCACGCCCGCTGCAGTTCGGCCGCCAGCCGCGGTTCCTCGGCAAGGCGCGCTACCAGCGCGTTCACGGCTTGCTGCACGGTTCCGGCGTCGTCCTCGGCCATCTTGCGAAGGGAAGCAGGCTGCGCCGGCGAATGCAATCCGGGCGGGTCGCTTTCCCCGTCCGCACGCGGCATGATGCCATCGTGCTGAGCGCCCTGTTCCAGGATCCGAACGTCCCCGCCTCCGTTCCCGCCGCCGCCGAGCAGGGCAACGAGCTCCTGCGCCATCTCGAAGCGATCGGCTGGATCGACCGCACCGCGCTGGTCGTGATCGGCGTGTTCTTCGTCGTCGGGTTGTTCAAGGGCCTGGTCTGGCAGGTCAGCCGCGTCGTCATCCTGGTCGCGGCCTACGCCGTCGCCGGCCGCTTCGGCAGCGACCTCGCGCTGCTGCTGGCGAAGCTGCCGGCGCTCGGCGCGACCGCGCCCGATGGCACGCTGCAGGTGCCCGAGTCGACGCTCTACATCGCCTACGTCACGGCGTTCATCGTCGTGCTGGTGCTGCTGAGCCTGTTGGCCATGCTGCTGCAGAAGGCCGTGCGCGGCGCCGGCCTTACGTTCTTCGACCGCCTCGGCGGCGGCGTGATCGGCGTCGCCACCGGCGGCTGCGTCGTGCTGTTCGGCGTGTTCGTCGTCGAGATGTTCTGGCCCGGCACCAAGCTGGCGCAGGCCGCCGAGACCTCGCAGACGTTGCGCCTGTCGAAGAAGACCATCGACGCGCTCGGCCTGGTCGTGCCCGACGACCTGCGCAAGGTGCTCGAACTGGCGCCGCTGCGCGCGGCGGGCGACGCCGCCGCCGGCACGCCCCCCAAGGCGGTCGAGCCGCCGCAAGGACCTGCCCTCCCCGGTACGACCACCACGCCGCCGCGTGCGCCGGTCGAGATCCACGGCAGCACGCCCCCGCCGCCGACGACGCCGACGACCCCGCCTGCCCCCGGCACGCCGCAGCCGCGTTGAGCCGGCTCGCCCGCAGGGCGACCCGGCGCGGCCGCCGCCACCGTCGGCGCGGCGCACGATTGCGCTTGCCTCACGCTGCGCCGCGACCGATCCTGGAGGCCTTCCTGCTTGGGGGCGCCCGCCGACGCGGGCTGAGATGCACCCCTCGAACCTGATCCGGATCATGCCGGCGTAGGAAACAGCAGCCATGGCCGAACCGTCCCCGAAGGGCCTCCGCCCGCTCGCCGAATCGTTCCCCAACTCGCGCAAGGTCGAGGTCTCGGACCT
>CAYMRG010000436.1:2907-4912 GCA_964392555.1 uncultured candidatus Brocadiaceae bacterium | reverse complement strand
CCGGCACTGGCGGCGAACAGGCCACCGGGCGTGTTGGGATCGAGCGACATCGCCTGCGCGTAGAGGTAGATGTTGTCGAGCGCCAGCGATGCCGGCACCGCGAACGGCCAGTTCGCCGCGCCCGTCGCCGTGATGCCCGCGGTCGCCAGCACAGTGCTGTTCGGATCGACCAGCACCTGGATGCCGAGGAACGGGAAGTCCGACGGGAACAGGTTCAACGACAGCAGCGCGAGGCTGTTCGGCAGCATCTGGCTGGCCAGCAGGTCGGTGGTCGTGCCGAGCAGGGCCGGCGCCGACAGCGCGAGCTGCGGCACCAGGCCGCCGGTGCCCGCCGTGCCGACCCCGTAGCTGTTGGCCGGCACCGCGTCGTGGCGCCGGAACAGCGTCACGTCGTCGATGTTCCAGCCGCCGGCCGCGACGCTGGCGTTGGTCGTCAGCTCGAAGCGGATCGTCGCCGTCGACTGGCTGTTGAGGATCGACGACACGTCGTACTCGACCCACTGCCACTGCGTGTCGGTGATGCCGGTCGCACTGGTGAACACCTGGGTGCCGTTGACCAGCACGCGCGGCGTGTCGCCGGTCGCCACCGAGAGCCAGCGCCAGAAGCCGAGCCGCAGCCCCTGCGCACCGCCGGTCGGGATCGCCGGCGACTGCAGCCAGGTGCTCGCGCTGGCGGCGTACGAGCCGTTGAAGCCGGTGCCGCCGAGGTCGGTGCCCCAGATCTTGGTGCCCGAACGCGCGCCGATCGGGTCCTGCCAGCCGAACGTCGTCGAGCCGCCGGCGCGGCCCTGGCACGGGCCGGTCTGCCAATCGTCGCCGGTGCCGCCGTGCGTCCAGGCGAGCGCGGTCTCGAAGTCGTCCGACCAGGTGTTCACCTGCGTGCCGACGAGGAAGCGGTTCTCGCCGATCCGTGGCGAGCGACGGGTCGCGACGCTGTCGGTGACGTCGATGTGGTACTCGATGACCTTCGCCGCGTCCTGCGCCGGAATGTCACCGCTGTACTGGTTGGGCGGGCCGACCGGCGCCATCGGGACGGCCGTGAACGACGGGCTGCCGGCGATCCGATACTGCAGGGTCGCCGAGACGATCGGGTTGCTGCCGGTCAGCGTCGCCACCACCGGATAGGCCTCGTCCTCGACCAGCGTGTCGGCCAGCGGCGTGTGCGCGATCGCCAGATCGGTCAGCTGCGGCTTGACGATGTAGAGACCGGTCGAGATGTCCGAGACGTAGACGTTGCCCGACGGCTGGAACGGGTAGCAGCCCCACGCGCCGTTGAAACCGCCCGTGCTGCCAGGCCACGTGTCGTAGGTCGCGACGACCACCGGCTGCGTCGGATCGCTGATGTCGATGCAGGCGTAGCCTTCGGTGTACCAGCTGACGTGGCAGTAGTTGCCGACGATGTAGGCGTTGTGCAGGTACGAGGTCGCGCTGACCGTGACCTGGCCGAGCGCGACCGGCGCGCTCTTGTTGGTGATGTCGAAGAACCGCACCAGGCCGCCGTTGCGTTCGTCGCTCGTCGCGCAGATCGTGCCCGCGGCGTTGGGCCAGGCATTGTGCGTGAACACCTGCGGCGTGACCGAGTCGCTGAGCGTCGTCGGCGGGAACGACGAGACGTCCCAGACCCGCAGGACGCCGTTGTAGATCATCGACCCGTAGCCGTAGCCGTTCTCGACGCACAGGTCGTGGAAGTAGTTGCTGTTGCCGCTGCCGCCGGCGTAGCCGACGAACGTCGGGTTGGCCGGGTTCACCGACGCGTCGAACACCGGCGTGCCGGTGTTGCAGCCGGCGCAGTAGATGCGGCCGGTGCCGGTGTCGATGCAGATGTTGTGGCAGTTGCCGAAGTAGGTCGCGCCGAAGATGCCGAGGTTGACCGGCGCGTCCGGGTTGGCGAGGTCGATGATCTGGAACCCGCCGGCGCCTTCGCTGACCACGTAGGCGTAGTGGCCGTAGGTGCGGATGTCGCGCCACGACGACGTCGCCCACGGGAAGTAGCCGCGTTCGATCG
>CAYMRG010000436.1:0-2897 GCA_964392555.1 uncultured candidatus Brocadiaceae bacterium | reverse complement strand
ACCAGGCCGGTGGTCGCGCCGAGCAGCGCGTACTCCTTGCCGTTCGGGGCGACGTAGCCCCAGACGTCGTTGTAGGGCGCGTGCGTGTTCAGCGTGCCCAGCAACGTGCACTGGTAGCCCTGCGCCGGCAGGGAAAGGGTCGCGCCGAGGAGGGCGGCGGAGCAGAGGGTCGTTCGCATGGTTCGTCGTGGGCCCGGCGTGGTGTTCGGCCGGAGTGGTCGGGGCGGGACGGGCGAAAACGCACCAGCGTAGGCATGGCCGGGCGGCCTGCAACCCGGGCGGTTGCGTCGGAGGGGAAGAATCGGACCGGGGGGACAACCGGGGCAGCAGCGACTAGGCTGCTCGGCTCGCCCGTCCCCCTTCCCGAACCTCACCCCCACGCATGCTGCTCTCCCTCCTCGCCTCCGCGGCACTCACGCAGGGTCCCGGTACTCCGCTCACCGCGCACGTCGACGACCCGCTGTCGCACGGCACGGTCGGTGACGCGCTGCTGTCGCTCGACGAAGCGATCCGCGTCGCCAACGGCACGCTGCCGATGGCCAGCCTGTCCGCCGGCGAAATGGCCCGCTTCACCGGCAGCGGCATGGGCGTGACCTCGATCCTGGTCGACGCCGCGGTCACGCCGACGATCACCGTGCAGGCGCCGCTGACCGACGTGGTCGGGCCCGGCATGATGGTCGGTCGCCTGACGATCGAAGGCGTCGGCGCCAACCGGCCGGTGCTGCAGGCGACCAGCCAGGTGCGCGTGTTCGCATTGCGCTCGTCGCTGGTCACGCTGCGCGGCCTGCGCGTCACCGGCGGCCAGGTCGGCGTGTTCGCCCAGATGATGGCGATGACGATGCCGATGCCCGACATGGCGATGGTCATGGAGTGCGAGCTCGACGGCCAGACGACCAGCGCCGTGCAGCTGCAGGGCATGGGCACCGACATGTCGATGCTGATGGTCCGCGACACCGCGATCACCAACCAGCCGCTCGGCTTCCGCATCGACGACCAGACGACCGTCAACGGCCAGGTGATGCTCGAATGCGAACACCTGACGCTCGACGGCGTGACGCTCGGCGCCGACCTGCAGGAGGACGGCTCCGGCGGGCTGTCGATGGCGATGTTCTTCCGCAGCTCGTTCACCAACGGGCAGACGCTGGCGCGCCAGCGCCGCGCCGCGGCCAGCACGCAGCAGTTCATGTGGCGGTTCGTCTTCACCGACGCGACCTGCAGCGGCAACGTGCTCGACATCGAAGGCGCGCCGAACGGCCTGACGATGATCCACCACCACCACGGCGACTTCCGCGCCGGCGTCGGCGCCAAGGCGTTCTGGACCTGGCCGCGCACGGCCGAGTTCGACATCCACGGCAGCGAGATGTCGTTCGACGGCGACGTGTCGATCGCCTGCAACCTGGCGACGATGCGCGTCTGGCAGCAGAACAACCACTACCAGAACGGCACGCTGACCTACGACGTCGACGGCGCGCTGCCGAACCTGCTGTGGAACCGCTACGAGAACTGCACGATCGACGTGCCGACGACCGCGCGTTCGCCGGTCGCGGTGCGCCAGAGCCAGCTCGTCAACACCACCGTGCAGAGCGCCTCGCTGCTGGCGCCGATCGACCTGCAGGGCTGCTGGCGCTCGGGCGGCGCGCTCAGCGGTTACGCCAGCGAGACCAACGCGGCACCGGCGCCGTTCCTCGGCACGACGACGATCACGCCGAAGAACCCGCAGGTCGGCACGACCGTGACGCTCGCGACCGACCTGCCGTACGGCGTCGGCCTGATCTGGGACATCGCGGTCAGCATCCCGCGGCCGACCACCACCGCCGAGCCGGTGCGCTTCTATGGCGACCCGGCGACCGTCATGATCCTGCCGGCGTTCGTGATCTTCCAGAGCCAGCTGGTCGTGCCGCTGCCGAACATTCCGGCGCTGGTCGACTACGAGTTCTACGTGCAGGGCATCTCGCTGCCGCTGCTCGGCCAGAGCTGGGTCCCGGCCTACCACCTGCCGCGCGGCAGCCTGCTGCAGCTGCGCCCGTAGGCGCGAGCGTTCGGGCCTCGCGCTCGCGACGCGGCGCGCTACGGTGACGCACCACGAAGGAAACCTCGAGTGCCCGCCACCGCCCGCGTCGCGATCGTCGACCTCAACAACTTCGCCACGTTCCCGACGCTCGCCGTCGGGCTGCTCGTGGCAGCATTGCGCCGCGCCGGCCACACCGTCGAGGTGCTGTGCCCGCTGGCGCACGACGTGCCGGCGGCGGTGCGCGAACGGCGCGAGGGCTGGCTCGACCACGCCGCACGCCGCATCCACCTGTCGACGCATCCGCTGTTCACGCTCGGCCGCGACGTCGCGCGGCAGGCGCGCTGGTGGTGGCGCACGCGGCCGCACGCCGGCGTGCTGCGCGAGACGCAGCGAGTGCTCGACACGCGGCCCGACGTGCTGATGCTGTCGGCCTACCTGCAGCACTACCGCACGGTCGAGGCGATCGGTCGCCTCGCCGCCGCGCGGGGCGTGCCGCTGCTGCTCGGCGGACCGGCGTTCTCGCACGCCGCCACCGCCGACACCTGGCGCCGCCTGCCCGGCCTGACCGCGCTCGTCGCCGGCGAGGTCGACCGCAGCCTGCCCGACCTGCTCGCGACGCTGCGCGCCGGCGGCGACCTGCTGGCCCATGAAGGCGTCGTCCTGCCCGATGGCCGCAGCCGCGCGCCGGCGCGGCCGCTGCACGACCTCGACGCGATCCCGACGCCGGACTTCACCGACTTCCCGTGGGACCGCTACCGGATCCGCGTCGTGCCGACGATGGCCGGGCGCGGCTGCCAGTGGAACCGCTGCCGCTTCTGCAGCGACATCGTCAGCGTCAGCGGCCGCACGTTCCGCACACGCAGCCTCGACGTCGTCCTGCGCGAAC
>CAYMRG010000435.1:0-4920 GCA_964392555.1 uncultured candidatus Brocadiaceae bacterium | reverse complement strand
CTGCCGGACTTCGGCAACTTCCGCGTCGGCAAGGACGAGGAATACGACCGCTACCAGGGCGTCGACGAGCTGATGCCGTTCGCCAAGGGCGTCAGCGCCAAGACGCACGATTTCGACGAGCGTGGCGAAGAGATCCACACCGACTACCACCGCATGCTCGGCATCGTCGTCACCAAGCACGGCTACCACGGCCGCCTCGGCATCGAGTACGAGGGTGACAAGCTGAGCGAAGACGACGGCGTGCGCGCGACCAAGCGGCTCCTCGAGCGCGTGCGCGAGGAGCTCACGGTCGCCGCGGCGAAGCCGGAGGACGGCAAGTGAACGAGCGCCTGCGCAGCCTGCCTACGTACCCGATGGAGCAGCTCGCCGGCTGGCGGCGCGAGCTCGAGGCCCGCGGCGTCGCTGTGCTCGATTTCGGCACCGGCGATCCGCGCGAACCCACCCCCGCGATCCTGCGGCGCGCGCTGTGCGAGTCGGTCGCCGAGGTCAGCCAGTACCCGCCGACCGCGGGCACCCCGGCGCTGCGCCGGGCCGCCGCCGGCTACCTGCAACGCCGGTTCGGCGTCGCGGTCGATCCGGAGCGCGAGGTGCTGGCGACGTTCGGCAGCAAGGAGGCGCTGTTCCATCTGCCGATGACGTTCGTGCAGGTGCCCAGCGACAAGGACCTCGTGCTCTACGGCGAGCCCGCCTACCCGGTCTACGAGATCGGCGCGCTGTTCGCCGAGGCCTGGACCTACGCGGTGCCGCTCGGCGTGGCCAACGGCTACGCGATGGATCCGGACCAGGTGCCGGCGGCCGTGTTGCGGCGCGCTTCGGTGGTGTTCCTGAACTACCCGCACAACCCGACCGGCTTCTGCCTGTCGGACGCGCTGTTCCGTCGTTGGGTCGAGGTTCGCGAGGAGTTCGGCTTCGTGCTGGTCAGCGACGAGTGCTACGTCGACCTGCACCACGAAGGTCCGCCGCCGCAGAGCCTGCTGCAGTTCGGCCGCAAGGGCTGCCTAGTGCTGCATTCGCTGAGCAAGCGCAGCGGCATGACCGGCTACCGGTCGGGCTTCGTCGCCGGCGACGCGGACCTGATCGCGACCTACCGGAAGTTCCGCGCCAGCATGGGCACGGCGCCGCAGGAATTCGTGCAGGCGGCGGCGACCGTCGCCTGGACCGAGGACGGGCACGTCGCCGAACGGCGCGATGTGTTCGGCGCCAAGCGCCGCGTGCTGCTCGCGATGCTGCGCGAACGCGGACTGCGGGTGCACGGCAGCACCGCCGGCCTCTATCTGTGGGTCGAAGTGCCAGCGGACACCGACGACGTCGGCTACGCGGCCCGTTGTCGCGAGCTCGGCATCCTGGTCGCGCCGGGCAGCTTCTTCGGCCGCGGCCAGGAACGCTACGTGCGCCTCGCGCTGGTGCCGACCATCGCCGAGTGCCAGCGCGCGGCGACGCTCTGGCCGCGGTGACCCGGCGCGCCGCCGCCGGTGGTCAGTGCTTCGCGCCCTTCTCGACCGGCAGGCCCTTGGCCGCCCAGTGCGCGAGACCGCCGCGCAGGTTGGTGATCTTCGTGAACCCTGCGCGCGCCAGCAGCTCGCAGGCGTGCAGGCTGCGCATGCCGTGCTCGCAGTGGACGAGCCAGTGCGTGCCGCGGTCGAGTTCTTCGAGGCGGTGCTCGAGCTCCTGCACCGGCAGCAGTTTGCTGTTCGCCAGGCGGTAGGCGCGGTACTCGGGTTCGGTCCGCACGTCGAGGATCCGCAGCGTCGCGTCCGCCAGCAGCTCGTCGTGGGCGGCCTTCGGATCGAGGTCCCGATAGCTCATGGCCAGGATCGGACCGGCTGCTCGCCGCGTCGTCAACGGCGAATGCGGCGACCGGATCGGGGATCAGTCGAGGTGGCCGCGGTCGCTGTCGCCCATGGTCACGGCGCGCTCCGGGAAGTACTCGCGCCAGCGCCGCGACACCCGCGCCGCGGTGTCGGGGTCGCAGAACAGTTCCTTCGGGTAGCTCGGCTTCATCCGCGCATCGATCACCAGCGGCGGCGTGTAGCTCGGCTGCAACCGCACCAGGTCGACCGCGCGCGCGTGCAGGTCGGCGGCCGGTTCGAAGCGCGTGAAGGTCGTCCACAGGAAGTTGACCGCGGACCTGGCCGCTTTCGCCGCGTCGTCGACGAGCACGACCAGCGGCCAGTCGGCGAGTGCCTGCACCTGCGCCAGCGTACGCGCGGCATCGCGGTCGTGCGCGAAGCCCGGGCCGTCGACGACCAGGCAGCCGGGGCAGAACACGATGGCGCGGCCGAACGGCGCGGGCAGCGCGCCGGCGAACGCTTCGGGCAGCGCGCGCTTGGGCTCGCCGAGGCCGAGCAGCACGCCCTTGCTGCCGCGGTTGACCGCGGGGCCGGCGTAGTCGAGCGTGTCCATCGCCAGGCTGCCGAACACGTAGAGGTCGGTGCGGAAGTCGGCGCGCGCCAGCACGTGCTGCAGCGTCGCGCGGAAATCGCGCAGGTCGACGCTGCGGTCGGTCAGCAGCAGGAACTTGGTCAGGCTGAGCTGGCCTTCGCCGAGGATGCGGAACGCGCTCTGCATCGCCTCGCGCGCGTAGCGGTCGCGCACCACGGCGGCCGCGAGCGCGTGGTAGCCGGTCTCGCCGTACGACCACAGGTCGCGCACCTGCGGCATCGCGACCTTGGCCAGCGGCAGCAGCAGCTCCTGCAGGTAGTCGCCGAGGAAGAAGTCCTCCTGGCGCGGCTTGCCGACCACGGTCGCGCACAGGATCGGGTCCTTTCGGTGCAGCAACGCCCTGACGCGCAGCAGCGGGTAGTCGTGCTGCAGCGAGTAGTAGCCGTAGTGGTCACCGAACGGGCCCTCGGGCCGCCGTTCGCCGGGGCGGACCTCACCGACCAGGCAGAACTCGGCGTCGGCGCACAGCGGCAGCGGCGAATGCGCGGACTGCGCCGAGCGCAGCCGCTGCTGCAGCAGCAGCGACGCGAGCAGCACCTCGGGCACGTTCTCGGGCAACGGCGCGATCGCGCCGAGGATCAGCGCCGGCGGGCCACCGATGTGCACCGCCACCGGCATCGGTCGGCCCAGGCGCTCGTACTCGGCGAGGTGGTAGCCGCCGCCCTTGCCGATCTGCATGTGCAGGCCGGTGGTGTCGTCGTCGAAGCGCTGGATGCGGTACATGCCGAGGTTGCTGCCATGGCCCTCGGGATGCTCGGTGTAGACCAGCGGCAGGGTCACGAACGGCCCGCCGTCCTCGGCCCACGTGCGCAGCAGCGGGAGCCGCGACAGCCGTGGTGGCGTGTCCTGGCAGGCGAGCAGCGGCGCGCGGCGGAGCCGCTTGCGGCCGACCTTGAGCAGGCTGCCGAGGAGGCCGCGGTGCTGCCACAGCTTGCTCGGCGTCGGTGGCAGCAGCGTCTGCGGCAGCGCGGCGAGCTGCGCGACGAGGTCGAGCGGGCGGCGGCCGAACGCCAGCTCGACGCGGCGCGCGGTGCCGAACAGGTTGGTCACGCACGGCCACGGCGATCCCTTGATGCGGCGGAACAGCAGTGCTGGGCCGCCGGCGGCGATCACGCGGCGGTGGATCTCGGCGGCCTCGAGGTCAGGATCGACCTCGGCGTCGATCGCGACGAGGTCGCCTGCGCGGCGCAGCACGTCGAGGAACGCGCGCAGATCGAGCAGCGGCGCGGTCACGACGCCACCTCGCCGCCGAGGAATCGCCGCACGATCGCGGCCGTGCGCGCGGTCGCACCGGGTGCCCCGAGCCTCTGGCGCACCTCGCGCAGCGCTGCGACCGCCGCGTCGCGTTCGGTGCCGTCGCGCCACAGCGCGCGCGCCGCGGCCAGCACGTCGTCCCAGCCGCCGGCGTGGTGGAAGCAGAACTCCGGCACCGCGCGGCGGCCGGCGATCAGGTTGGCCGCGGCGATCCACGGCACGCTGAGGATGTTGTGGTAGCCGAGCGTGCTGAGCATGCCCTTCAACTGGTAGACGACGATGGTCGGGTTCTGGTGCAGGCACGCCTCGAGCGAGCCGGTGCCGGACTTGGCGAGCACCAGGCGCGCGCCGGCGAGCCACGGCGCGAGCGGCCCTTCGTGGTGCTCGACGAACGTGGCGCCGTGGCGCGCGAGCTCGGCACGCAGCAGCTCGGTGCGGCGCGGGTTCTTGTGCGGCAGCACGACGCGTAGGTCCGGATCGTCGGCGCGCAGCGCGCTGGCGACACGCAGCATGCCGGGCAGGTTGGTCGTGATCTCGGCGCGGCGGCTGCCGGGCAGCAGCACCAGCGTGCGGGTCGCGCGCACCGCGGCGACCGCCGCCGGATCGGGCGGGTTGCGGTCGAGTTCGTCGAGCAGCGGGTGGCCGATGTAGGCCGCGGGCACGGCGAAGCGGCGGAAGAACGCCGTCTCGAACGGCAGGATCGTCAGCGTGCCGTCGACCGCGCGCCGGTAACGCCGCATGCGCCACGGGCCCCAGGCCCAGTACTGCGGGGCGACGTAGTGCAGCACCGGGATCTGGCGCCGCTTCGCCGCCTTGGCCATGACGACGTGCAGGCCCGGGTAGTCGACCAGCACGACGAGGTCGGGCGGGTCGTCGCGCAGCAGCCGCAGGTAGGCGGCGAACGCGCGCAGGATCAGCGGCAGCTGCCGCAGCACGCCGATGACGCCCATCACCGCGTGTTCGCTGAGCTGGAAGCGCACGTCGGCGCCGGCGTCGACGAGCAGGTGGCCGCCGAACGCCGTCGTGCGGACGGCGTGCGGCAGCGCCTGCACCAGGCGTGCGGCGTGCGCTTCGCCGCTGGCTTCGCCCGCGGAGACGAACAGGTGCGGTCGTGTGCCGCGCTGCGGCCGGCGGCGCGCGAAGAAGGCGGCCAGCGCGGGTCCGGGATCGTCGGCCTCGGCGTGCGCGGCCTCTACCGCTTGGCGGCGGGCGGCTTCAAGGGCT
>CAYMRG010000434.1:0-4925 GCA_964392555.1 uncultured candidatus Brocadiaceae bacterium | reverse complement strand
GCCCGACGCTCGCAGGACGCCGAACGCACACGCCTCACCCCGAGCGCGCCGATTTCGTCGTCCTGCAAGGAAGGCGACCCGAAGCGCGCGGAGGCGGGGCCTTCGCCCCGCCGAGCACGCTTCGGGCTCGCCTGACGCCGCAGGACGGCGAAAGCGGCGCGCTCGGTCGTGGTGCGGGCTAGGCTTGTTCGGTAGGTCCATGCCCGTCGAGTCGCTCTACCTGGCCGTCGTCCTCGCGCTCGCGCTCGTCTCTTTCTACCTGCAGCGTCTGCGGCCCGACGTGACCGCGCTGCTGGTGATGCTGGCCCTGCTGGTGCCGTGGCGGCGCACGGACGAGGGCCTGGTCGCGATCCTGACGCCCGGGCAGGCTTTCCATGGTTTCGGCAGTCCTGCCGTGGTCATGGTCGCGGCGATGTTCGTGCTGTCGGCGGCGATGGTGCGAACGGGCGCGGCGCAGCTGCTCGGCGGACGCCTGCTGGCGGCCGGCGCCGCGAGCGAGCTGCGCTTCCAGGTGACGGTGCTGGCGATCGTCACGGCGTTCAGCGCGGTGATCAACGACACCACCACCGTCCTGGTGTGGATGCCGCCGGTCATGGCGATCTGCCGCGAACGCGGCTACGCGCCGTCGAGGATCCTGATCCTGCTGGCGTTCGCCTCCCTGCTCGGCGGCCAGTGGACGCTGATCGGCACCCGCAGCAACGTCATCCTGTCGGACTTCCTGCGCGAGCGGACCGGCCACGGGCTGTCGTTCTTCGCCTTCACGCCGATCGCCGCGGCCGTTTTCGGCGCCTGCGCGCTCTGGTTCGTGGCGGTCGGCCGCCGCGCCCTACCCAAGGCCGGCGACAAGGCGACGCTCGAGAGCCGCTACGAGGTCGCCGAATTCCTGACCGAGACGATGGCCGAGCCGGGCTCCGGACTGGTCGGCAAGACGCTGGCGGAGATCGACCTGCCGGGCAAGGACGTGACGGTCCTGCAGGTGATCCGCGGCGAACAGTTCCTGCCGCCCAACCCGTGGCTGCGCATCCAGCCGCAGGACGTCCTCGTCATCCAGGGGCGGATCACCGCGATCACCGACGCGCTGACCTCGGGCCTGAAGGTCCGCGAGGAGCTGCGGATCGACGACAAGACCCTGCGTTCGGCCGACCTGCGGATGGTCGAGGCGATCCTGCCGCCCGACAGCGAGCTGCTGCGCCACAGCCTGCGCGACCTCGACTTCCACCACCGCTACGGCGTCAGCCCGCTGGCGATCAGCCGCGCCGGCCGCTCGATCCGCGAACGACCGCTCGCCGAACCGCTGCGCAGCGGCGACTCGCTGCTGCTGGTCGGCCACGAAGCCGAACTGCAGCGCCTGCGGCTCAACCCCAACCTGCTGCTGCTGGAGTCGCGGGCGGTGCCCAACGCCAGCCGCCGCCATGCCCTGGTCGTGCTGCTGATCATGACGGCGATGGTGCTCAGCTCGGCACTGGGCCTGCTACCGCCGGCGGTCGCGATCCCGCTCGCGGCGATGGCGGCGATCCTGACCGGCTGCGTCGGCATGCTGTCGGCCTACGAGGCGATGGACGTTCCGGCGCTGGTGATCGTCGGCGCGATGATCCCGTTCGGCGAAGCCCTGCAGAAGACCGGCACGGCGCAGCGCGTCGCGGAATTCCTGGTCGGCACCTTCGCCGACCACTCGCCCCACCTGCTGCTCGCGGCGCTGCTGCTGGTCGCGGTGCTGCTGACGCAGCTGATCGAGAACGCGGCCGTCGCGATCATCCTCGCGCCGATCGCCTACGAGCTGGCGACCGCGAGCGGCGCCGACCCGGCGCCGTTCGTGCTCGGCGTCGCGATCTGCGTGTCGTCGGCGTTCATGACGCCGATGGCCCACGAATCGACGATCCTCGTCATGGGCCCGGGCCGCTACCGCTTCCGCGACTACCTGGTGCTCGGCACCCCGTTCGCCCTGCTGACCTGGCTGGTGACGACGCTGTTGTTGCCTTGGCTCTGGCCGCTGAACCACTGAGCCCGTAGAAGCGAGGCCGCGACCCCGCGGGAAGTTCACGACGGCATGGCCGTCGGATCGCGCCCGTTCCGGCTGATCCCCTGGCACCGCCCATTGGCACCGCCCCCCATGGCCATGGCAGAACGCCGCTCCCGCTCCTGGCTGCCGCCCGCGACCCTGCTGGTCGCCGTCGCTGCCTTCGCCGCCTGCTCCAGCAATGCCTACGTCGCCGACGCCGACCGCGAGGTGGGTGCGATCCTCGGCGAGGCCAACGACCGGGTGCTCGGCGGCCGCGCCGCGTGGGTCCAGCAGCCCGAGCTCGCGCCGCCGACGCCGCCGCAGTCCGCCCCCGGCACCACGCCCGACGCCACACCGGCCCCCACCACACCGGCCGCCGCCGCCCCGCCGGCGCCCGAGTCGTTCGACCTGACCCGCGCGCTGGCGACGGCCGTGCAGCAGAACCGCGAGTTCCTCGCCCGCCGCGAAGGCCTCTACCAGCAGGGGCTGTCGATCTCGCTGACCCGCTTCCAGTTCGGCCCGCAGTTCGCGGCGGCGGTCTCCTACCTGTGGCCGGACCGCGAAGGCGGCGGCGCCCAGCACGGCGGCGGCGTCTCGCTGTCGGCGAGCCAGATCCTGCCCACCGGCGGCACGCTGGCGCTGAACGGCGGCCTCGACGCCGCCTTCCCCTACGGCCCGGGCGCCGGCCCCGACGGCTACGGCACGAGCCTCGGCGTGTCGCTGTCGCAACCGCTGCTGCGCGGCGCCGGCTACGAGGTCTCGCACGAGGCGCTGACCGCCGCCGAGCGCCAGCTCACCTACGCCGTGCGCGACTTCGAGCTCTACCGCGAGAACTTCTCGATCCAGATCGCGCGCCAGTTCTTCGACCTGACCAGCCAGCAGAAGACGCTCGCCAACGAGGACCGCAACTACGAGTCGGCGGTGTTCGACCGCGGCAAGGCCGAGGCGCTGCAGCAGGTCGGCCGCAACACCGAGCAGGAGGTGTTCCGCGCGCGGCGCCGCGAGATCGAGGCCAAGGACCAGCTGATCAACGCGCGCGCCGCCTACGACCGCGCGCTCGATGCGTTCAAGCTCCAGCTCGGGCTGTCGACCAGCGCCGCGGTCGCGATCGCCGACGTCGAGCCGCCCTACGAACCGGTGCACTTCACGGTCGACTCGGCGATCGCCGCCGCCCGCCACAACCGGCTCGACCTGATCACCGAACGGCAGCAGCTCGAGGACGTCGAACGCGGCGTGCGGCTCGCCGAGAACGGCCTGCTGCCCGACCTCGACCTGACCGCCAGCTACGGCCTCGGTGGCGCCGGCGAGGAGCTCGGCAGCGCGTCCCCGGACCGCTGGAGCTCCTCGGTCGGCCTGCAATTCACCGTTCCCCTGCAGCAGAAGGGCGTCCGCAACGCCTACCGTTCGGCCCGGATCGGCCTCGAACAGGCCCGCCGCGGCCTGCAGCTGCGCGAGGACCAGCTCGAGCTGGACATCCGCGACGCGCTGCGAAGCCTCCACAGCATCGAGGAGAGGATCGTGCTGCAGGCCGAGCAGATCGAGCAGGAGCGCGCCGCCGTGACGGTCACCCAGATCCGCTACGAAGCGGGTAAGCTGGAGAACCGCGACCTGCTCGAAGCGAGGCAGGCCCTGGTCGATGCGCAGAACGCACTGATCCGGCTCAAGGTCGATCACTTCACGGCTCGCCTGGCGCTGCTGCGCGACATGGGCATCTTCTTCGTCGACGAACACGGAATGTGGCAATGAGCGCCAAGATCCTGATCGCCCTGCTCCTGGCCCTCGGCGGCGGCGCCCTGCTCTGGCCGTGGGCGTCGCAGACCGCCGAGGCCAAGGCCGTGTCGGGCGACGTGTTCCACGTGCGCCGCGGCGACCTGCCGGTGGCCATCACCGAGAACGGCACGATGGTCGCCAAGGAGTCGCAGAAGATCACCGCGAAGATCGAAAGCCAGTCGAAGATCCTGTCGCTGGTCGAGGAGGGCAAGCAGGTCGCCGAAGGGGACGAGATCTGCAAGCTCGACGACGCCGAGGTCAAGAAGCAGGTCGAGCAGGTCGAGATGGAGATCCTGACCTCCGAGGCCAACCTGAAATCGGCGCGCACCGAACTCGAGATCCAGCAGGTCGAGAACCAGGCCAACCTGGCCAAGGCCAAGGTGGCACTCGACCGCGCGACCAAGGAAGTCGAGAAGTACCGCGACGGCGAGGCGCCCCAGGAGCGACGCAAGCTCGAGATTGCGCTGAAGGACGCGCAGACCGAGTTCAACCGCAAGAAGAAGGACCTCGAGGACTCGCAGAAACTGCTCGAACAGAACTACATCAAGAAGTCCGAGCTCGAGGACCACCAGATCGCGTTCGAGCGCGCCCAGGTGCAGAAGGAAGGTGCCGAGGTCGCGCTGCAGATGTTCGACAAGTACACGTTCCCGATGGCGATGACGGACCTGGAGACGAAGCTCGCCGATGCCCAGCGCGACGTCACCAACGCCGAGAAGCGCGGCGAATCGACGCTCGGCCAGAAGCAGGTCGCGCAGCAACAGGCCGAGAAGCGCCTGAAGATGCAGCAGGAGCAGCTCGGCAAGCGCAAGGAGGACCTCGACCACATGGTGCTGAAGGCGCCGTGTCCGGGCATCGTCGTCTACGGCGACCCGCACGAGCCGTGGTACCGCGAGCGCATCAAGGTCGGCGGCGAGATCTACGGCGGCTTCACGGTGATGACGATCCCGGACCTGCGCGAGATGCAGGTCAAGCTGCAGATCCACGAGGCCGACATCAGCAAGCTGAAGCTGACGCTGCCGGCGACGATCACGACCGACTCCTACCCCGGCCTGTCGCTCGAAGGCACGGTGACCAAGATCGCGTCGGTCGCCAACTCCGGCAACGACTGGAGCGGCAACACCGAGGTCAAGAAGTTCGACGTCGAGGTCACGGTCAC
>CAYMRG010000433.1:0-4929 GCA_964392555.1 uncultured candidatus Brocadiaceae bacterium | reverse complement strand
CTCGCGGCGGGCTGCACGCCTCTTCCGCCACCCTCGACCGAGACGGTGAACCTGCCCTTCGGCGCCATCCAGGGCGCGGGCGAGCTCGCGCGGGGCGCGGTACTGCAGGCCGCCTATGTCTTCGCCAATCCGCGGCGTTTCGTCGGCCGGGCCGGTTCGCGCCCTGGGCTGGCGGTGGCGAGCGCCATAGAATCCGCCGCGCCGCCCGACCTCCGCCGCGCGGCGCGAACCAGCCCCGTAGCCGCGGCGCAGCCGCGACGAGCCATGCCGAACCAGAAGCCCACGCGTCGTTCGTTCCTCCAGTCCGCCTCCGCGACCGCGGCGTTCGCCGCCGGCGGCTCGCTCGGCGCCCTGCGCGCTGCGGCGCCCGTCCACCAGGGCGGCGGCCGGCTCAAGCTCGGCATCGTCGGCGTCGGCGGCCGCGGTTCGGGTGCGGCGGTGCAGGCGCTGATGGCGCACGAGGAGAACGTGCTGGTCGCGGTCGGCGACGCGTTCGCCGACCGGCTCGAGGGCGGCCTCGACGGCATCACCGAGGCGCTCGAGGCCAAGGGCCGCAAGCAGCAGGTCGACGTGCCGCGCGAACGCCGCTTCGTCGGCCTCGACGCGCTCGACAAGGTGCTCGCCAGCGGCATCGACGTCGTCCTGCTGGCGACGCCGCCGGGCTTCCGGCCGATGCAGATCGAGCGCGCGATCGAGAAGGGCGTGCACGTGTTCGCCGAGAAACCGGTCGCCACCGACGCGCCGGGCATCCGCCGCGTCCGCGCCGCCTGCGAGCTGGCGAAGCAGAAGGGGCTGTCGGTGGTGAGCGGCCTCTGCTACCGCTACCACGACGGCCGCCGCGCGATCGTGCAGAAGCTGCAGGAAGGCGGCGTCGGCGAGATCCTGGCGATGCAGGGCAACTACATCACCGGCGAGCTGTGGAGCTTCCCGCGCCAGGAACAGTGGACCGATCTCGAGTGGCAGCTGCGCAACTGGCTCTACTACCCGTGGCTGTCGGGCGACCTGATCGCCGAACAGCACATCCACACGCTCGATGTGATGGCGTGGATCAAGGGCGACGTCTACCCGGTCGCGGCGGCTTCGCTCGGCGGGCGGCAGGTGCGCACCGATCCGTTGTTCGGCACCGTCTACGACCACTTCGCCACGATCTACGAGTGGGACGACGGCACGCGCGGCTACAGCTACTGCCGGCAGCAGAACAACTGCTGGCGCGACGTCAACGAGTACATCGTCGGCACCGAAGGCCGCGCCAACGTCTTCCAGCACACGATCACCGGCAAGAACGAGTGGAAGTTCGGCGGGCAGATCAAGGACATGTACCAGAACGAGCACGACGCGATGTTCGCCGCGATCCGGGCCGGCAGGCCGATCAACAACGGCCAGTACATGTGCGACAGCACGCAGATGGCGCTGATGGGGCGGATGGCCGCCTACACTGGCCAGCGGATCACCTGGGAGCAGGCGGCGAACAGCGCCGAACAGCTGATGCCCACCGACCTGACCTGGGCGAGCCAGCCACCGCACAGCGAGGTCGCCGTGCCGGGCAAGACGAAGTTCGCGTGAGGCGGCCCTTGCCACGGGCGCTTCGCGACGCCCATGCGGCGAGACGAACGCGCGCCGACCGGGCGTGGGGTAAGCTCGAAGACGAATGACCGACGTGCATTCTGGGGCCCCGGCGGTTGGCAACGCCGTGGCAGTCGAACCGGTCGGGCGGGCGGAACGCCGGGCGTATTCGGACCGACGCAGCCGTCCCACACCGATGTGGAGCCGGCATGCGCTGTTCGGCGGCCGTCGCCGCACGATCCGACGCGCGTCGGAACGCGACGGTGCCTACGTCGACGTCCATGGTCCGCGCATCCTGCTGATGGTGATGGCGATCCTCGGGCTGAACCTGCTCGATGCGTGGTTCACGCTGCTGTTCCTGTCGCATGGCGGGCGCGAGCTGAATCCGTTCGTCCAGGGCGTCCTCGACCTCGGCGCGCAGCCGTGGCCGTTCCTGATGTTCAAGACGGTCGGCATCGGCCTGTGCTGTGCCTTCCTGGTGGTGACCAAGCACTTCCGGCCCGCTCGCCTGGGGCTGTGGTTCGTGCTGGTCGGCTACAGTCTGCTGCTCGCATGGCACCTCTACCTGCTGAGCATGCTCGACCAGATGCCGTGAGCCGATGCGCGTGATGCGCATCCTCACGCGGCCCAACCTCGGTGGGCCGACGCGCCAGGCGATCGCGCTGTGGCACGAGTTCGCGGCCCGCGGCGTGCCGACGCTGCTGGTCACCGGTGCCGTCGGCGACGGCGAAGCGGTGTTGTCGCCGGCCGAAGGGGGTGTGCCGCGCCTCGCGTTCGCCGAAGCGCTGGCGCGCGGCGGCGACGCCGCCGGTTGGGTCGAGGTCGCGGACCTGCAGCGCGGCATCCACCCGCTGCGCGACCACCGGGCGCTGCGGGCGCTGCGGCAGCTGGTGGCCGCGCATCGGCCCGACGTCGTCCACACGCACACCAGCAAAGCCGGACAGCTCGGTCGCCGCGCCGCCTGGGCGGCCGGCGTGCCGCTGGTCGCGCACACCTTCCACGGCCACGTGCTGCGCGACTACTTCGGTCCCTTGACGTCGCGCTGGCTGGTCGCGCTCGAGGCGCGCGCGGCGCGGCGCACCGACCTGCTGTTCGCGGTCAGCGCGAGCTGTGCCGACGAACTGGCCGCGGCCGGCGTCGCGCTGCGCCGGCGGTTCACGGTCGTGCCGCCGGCGGTGCCGGCCGGCGCACTCGTCGAGCGAGCGGCCGCGCGGGCCGCACTCGGGCTGCCGGCCGAAGGCCGCTGCGTCGCGTGCATCGGCCGGCTGGTCGCGATCAAGCGCGTCGACCACTTCGTCGCCGCGGTCGCCGCCGTGCCGGACCTGCGCGGCGACGTCTGGGGCAGCGGCCCGCTGCACGCGGCACTGGCGCGCCGGATCGCGGCGGCGGCGCCCGACCGCGTGCAGTTGCGCGGCAGCGATGCGGCGATCGCGAGCCGGCTCGCGGCCTACGACGCCGTGGTCCTGCCGAGCCGGCGCGAGGGTTGTCCGCTGGTCGCCGTCGAGGCCTTTCGCGCCGGCGTGCCGGTGGTCGGCTACGAGGTGCCCGGCGTGGTCGATGCGTTGCGTGGCTGGGGCGAGGGGGTTCTGGTGCCGGAGGCGGCCGGACCGGCCGGTCTCACCGCGGCGCTGCAGCGCCTGTTCGGTGCGCCGGAGCTGGCGGCGTGCTGTCGCGAGCGCAGCCGGGCCGGGGCGGCGCGGTTCGCGCCGGCGGCGGTCGCCGACCAGTTGCTCGCCGCCTACCGGGCTGGGCAGACCGGCAGCGCTCGTTACGATACGCAACCGGCCGGCTAGGCCTTCCATGCTCCTCCGCTCGCTCGCCCTCTTGGCCGTGCTGCCGTGCTTCGCGGCGTGCGGCAAGCTCGAGATCCGTGTGACGCGGACCGTCTCGGTGCCGTCGACCCTGCTCGGCGAATGGACCGGCACGTGGACGTCGGCGGAGAACGGCGGTGGCGGCAGCGTGGCGGTGCGCGTGCGTTCCTTCGAGAACCAGCCGCTGGTCGGCATGGCGATCGACAACCCGTGTGTGACGCCGCGTCAGTACGAGTTCGTGCTGGCCGGCAACCGGATCGAGCTGCGCAGCAACGGCGTCACGTTGTTCCAGGCCGTGCTGGCGGCCGAGCAGACCATGGTCGGCGACTACCAGTGTGCCGAGGACCACGGCACGTGGCAGGTCACCTGGCAACGCGCGCTGCCGCCGGTGCTCGACGTCACCGGGACGTGGGCGGGTGCGGTCGACGCCGGGGCGCAGGGCGAGGTCGGCTTGCTGTTGCACCTCACGCAGACCGTGCGCAACGGGCTGCTGGCCGGCGACGGCGCGGTCGAGCTGCCCGGCGTGATGACCGGGACGCTGCCGTTGGCCGGTGTCGTCGACTACGGCGTCGACCAGTTCCAATTGCTGATGGCGACGCCTCAGGCGCTGTCGCCGTCGCTGCAGCTGATCGCCACCGGCACCAGCGCGACGATGGTCATCGAGAACGGCATCGTGCTCGCGAACCTGACCCCGACCCAGCCGGCACAGACCGCCACGTGGCACGCGGCGCTGCAGCCGCAGTGAGCGACGGCGGCGACTTCCTCGGCGCGTTCGCCGTCGTCCGCCGCGAAGATCGGCTGCTGTTCGTCGGCAACGACCGCGAGATCGGCGGTCGCACCGTCCGCACCTGGGACCTGCCCGGCGGCCGCGTCGAAGCCGGCGAGCTGCTGCACGAAGCGCTGGCGCGCGAGCTGGCGGAGGAGACCGGCCTGCGGCTGGTGGGCAGCCCGCAGTTCCTGTTCGTGCAGGAGGGCGAACGACGCCGCGATGGCCGGCGGCGTCACGCCTGGCGGTCGTTCTTCTTCGCCGTCGAGGTCGCACCCGGCGAGCCGGTGCCCGGCTGCGAAGTGCATGCGGTGCGCTGGCTCGACGGCGCGGCGATGCACCGCGAGCTGACGGCGCCGTACCACGCGAGCTTCCTGCAGTGGCTCGAGCACGGCGGCCAGCACTTCGTCAGCGTCTGGGACGACGGAACGGCGGCGCGGCGCGGCTGACGGCTGAATTTCCCGCCGTCGGCTGTGACGGATGGCGCGTCCGGGCCACGAAGCGTCATGACGTGCTCGGTTCTGGTGTTCCTGAAGACGGTGCTGACGCTGCACCTGGACGGCGCGCCGGTGCGCTTCGGCGTGCCGGTGGCCGCAGCCGCCGTGGCGGACGGCCTGCGACTCGGCGGCGCGGGGGCGCTGCAATGGCGGCGCCTGCCGGTCGGCGACGCGGCGGCCGATCCGGTCTGGATCGAGCTGGCGATCGCCGGCGCGCGCGGGACCGTCCGCGTCCAGCGCGGCGGCGCCGGCCCGTGCGCGGATGGCCGCGGACCGGCGTTCGTGCGCGACG
>CAYMRG010000432.1:0-4943 GCA_964392555.1 uncultured candidatus Brocadiaceae bacterium | reverse complement strand
CTTCTGCCGGCGCGTAGCGCCGCGCAACCTTTGGTTGCGGCCGCAGGACGCGCTGCGCGGCGACCTGCCTCAATACGGGATCCAGCGCTCGTCGTCGACGCTGCGGTAGGCGTCGGTCGCGATCTGCGAACTGGTGCGGCGGTGGTTGGTGCCGGGTCTGGGCCGCTGCCGACCGAGGCCGAAGTGGTTCGCGGCGAGGTTGCGCGAATAGACCCGCAGCGCGTCATCCGGATAGAAGAACGCCGTGTGCGCCGGCCCCAGGCGTTCGCGTGGCCAGGCCATCACCTCGTAGGACGGCACCGTGCCGTGGCCGACGACGGCCGCCTGGTCCGGCGGCGAGATCGCCAGATGGAACAGGTAGTGCTTGTTCTGCAGGCACAGCAGCACGTCCGTCGGCGCATCGACCTGCTCGAGGTCGCCGACGTAGGCGCCCTCGCACAGCGCGAGCCGCAGGCAGCGGGCGAACACCACCGGCCCGGCCGCGGCGTCGATCGGCTCGACGTGCTCATCGACGACCGCGAGCAGCGCTGCGGCGATCGCATCGGCGCGCTGCTCGGTACGCGCGGTGCGCTGCGCGGTCAGGAACGGCACCCAGATGCTGGCGACGAGCATGGCGACGCCGATCAGCACGTACCACCGCGCTGGATCCGCCCACTGCGACCGCCGCCAGACCGTCATGCGCCGCAGTATCGGAGCCGCCGGGCGGCGGCGCCAGCGTCGGCCACGGCGATCTCACCGCGGTTGCCGGGCGACGTGGCACCGATGCCATGGCCGCATCCACCGGACCTTTCCGCGTCTCGTCTCGTCGCGAGACCGCGCCGCCACCCGGACGGTCAAGCGGGCGACCGACCGGCACGATAGGTCGGCCAGAGCGGGTGCGCATACCGTGGGCCCGCCGGGGAAGGAGAGTTTCATGTCACTGCGCAACACGGATCAGGGCTTCGACGCATTCCGTCGCGAACGGAAGCGTCAGCAGGCGAAGCTCGGCAACAGCCCCGCCGGCGTGCTCGGTTTCGAGAACCAGGCGCTGCGCGAACTCGAGCAGGTCGAAGCCAAGGAGGTGTTGGACCAGAAGCTGTCGCGCGAGGTCCACGAGTTCTTCATGGCGGCGACCAAGCAGGCCGCCACGATCGTCGAAAAGGTGGCGCGCGACGCCCAGGAACAGGCCGGCGCGAAGATCGAGCAGGAGATGGAGTCCTTCCTGATGGACGCCCTCTCGCGGATGAACACGCTGGTGATCGCCGCGGGGCGCAAGCGCGGCGGCCCGGGCGGCCAGATCGCCGAGACGCAGATGGAGCCGACCGTGGCCAACATCGTCGGCCAGCGGCTCGACCAGTTCCGGGTCGACGGCACGGCCGACGTCGTCGACAAGCACCTCGGCCAGGATCCGTTCGACACCGACGTCGAGGACGTCCAGCGCGAGTTCCGCCTGCAGATCGCCGACATGGCGCCGCCGGCACAGCCGGGCCAGACCGCGGCGCCGATCGAGGACCACCTGGTGGCGGCCGTCCAGGACGACGACGCCGCGGCGGACACCGACGACGACGAGCCAGGCCAGTCGCCGCCCGCGGCGACGGCCAAGAGTGCAGCCGCGACTTCGGAGCGCGCGCGCCCCGCTCCCAAGGAAGCCAAGGCGGCGCCGGCCGCCGCGGCCGAGCCGCCCGCGGCGGAGGAAGCGCCGACGACGATGCGGGCGCCGACGGCGGCCGAGGAGCTGGAGCGCTTCCGCACCGCGCTGAAGACGCTGGTCCGCCAGGGCACGATGACGCGCGACGAAGCGCGCGCGGCCTGGCAGGCGCGGCTCAAGGCGATGGGCGCGAGCTGACCCGGATCAGGTGAGCGCGATGCGGCGCGCGATCCAGCGCGCCGGCACGATCGCCGCGGCGATCGCCAGCGCGACCCACGGCTGGCCGGCTGCCAACGCGAGCAGGGCGGTGTAGAGCATCGTGCCGAGCAGCAGGAACAGCATCGACCGGCGGATCGCGCCGCGATCCCACGTGACGATCCGCGCATTCCGCCGCGCGAGCCACAGGATCGGCACGACGGCGATCGCCGGTGCCGGCCACAAGACACCCTGCACGGTCGCGATGCCGCACAGGGCCGCGAGCATTGGCGCGGCCTGGACGCTGGTCACGGCGCGCGCGCGCTTCGGCGGCTCGTCCTCGAAGATGCCGAGGATCGTCACCGCCACGATGTAGACGCCGTAACACACTGCGGCGATCAGCAGATCGCGCGCCGGTTCGCTGCCGACGTCGCGACCTGCAAGGGCCAGCGCCGTGCCGAGGTTGAGGCCACGCAGCGTGCCCATGCCGAGCGCGCCGAGCCAGCCGACGCGCTTGCCGAGGAAGTCGTAGGCAAGCACCAGCGCGGCGATCAGGCCGTGATGGTGCCGGCAGGGCGAGATCCACAGGCCGAACGCAAACAGCGCGAGACCGAGGCCGACCGCAAACGCCACCGGGACGTCGCCGCGCGGCAAGGGCCGCTCGGGTCGTTGCACGGCATCGAGCCGCCGGTCGGCGACGTCGTTCCAGACCATGCCGCCGGCATAGAGCGCGACGCTCGCGGCCATCGCCGCCAGCAGGGCGCCATCGAGCGGCAGCCGCAGGACACACCACGACGCCGCGACGTCGGCGGCCGGTGAGAACAGCGTGCCGACGCGGACCAGGTGGGCCGTTGCCAGCCACGGCGAGCGGCGGGGGGCGGAGGCAGCGGTTGCCGTCACAAGAGCCGCAGGATGTCGTTGTAGGTGACGAACAGCACGAGCAGCAGCACGAACACCAGACCCACCACCTGGCTGTAGCCGAACACCCGGGCGCTGACCGGCGAGCCCTTGACCTTCTCGATCAGCAGGAACAGCAGGTGGCCGCCGTCGAGCACCGGCACCGGCAGCAGGTTGACGAAGCCGAGGTTGACGCTCAACAGCGCGAGGAAGTACCAGAACCAGCTCTGGCTGCGCTTCGCCGCGTCGTAGCTGACCTCGCTGATGCGGATGATGCCGCCGAGGTTCGACGCGGCGACCTCGCCGGTGATCATGCGTTTCATGGTCACGTAGAGCTGCTTGACCAGGTCGAGGGAGCAGACGGTGCCGAGTTTCACGGCCTCGCCGAACGACCCGGCCTTGACCTCTTCACGCAGCTCGGCCAACCGCGGCGTCAGGCCCGGATCGAAGACCTCCGCGCGCCGCGGCGTGATCTGCAGCATCGCCGTCGCCCCGGTCACCCGCCGCACCTGCAGGGTCAGCGTCTGCTCGCCGGCGCGCTGCACGGCCTCCTGCAGGTCCCGCCATTCCTTCACCGCCTGGCCATCGACGGCGATCGCGACGTCCCCGGCCTGCAGGCCGGCAGCCTCGGCCGGCGAATGCTCGGCAGGCGTCAGCATCAGGCTCTCGTCCTGGCCGAGCGCGACGGCTGCGGCCAGGGCGGCGCGTTCGGCGGGAGCCGCGGCCTGGCGCAGCAGCAGCTCCTTGCCGTCGCGCGCGACGGTCAGCGCCAGCTCCGGCGCCGGCCCGTTCGCGATCGCGGCCAGGTCGTTGGCCACGAACGGCGTGCCGTCGATCGCGAGCAGAACGTCGCCGCGCTGCAGGCCGAGGCGGGCGGCGAGCGGATCGGCGGCGCGGATCGCGACGACCCGGCGGGCGAGGGGCGACACCCCGATCCGCAACGGCTGCTGTTCCGTCACGGGTTCCGGCACGACCCGGAACTCCTGCGGCTGGCCGTCGCGTTCGACCCGCAGCAGGCGCGGCGTGGCCTTGCCGTCGAGCAGGTCGCCCAGGGCGTCGCCGCGGCTGGCGCCGGTCGCGGCCACGCCGTCGACCGCCAGCAGCCGGTCGCCATCGCGCACTCCGGCCCGCGCCGCCGGCCCGTTCGCCGCCACGGTCAGCAGCGCCGGCGCCGGATCGGCCGAGTGGAGGATGCCGATGTCGGCGAAGCCGGCTTGCCGGTTGTGGCGCGGAACGACCAGCACGCGCCGTTCGCCTTCCCCCGGCCGCTCGAACGCGATCTCGACCGGACGCGGCCCCGCCAGCGCGATCTCGACGGTCAGGTTCTCCCACGAGTACATCGGCTTGCCACCGACGCTGCGGATGCGGTCGCCGGCCTGGATGCCGACTTCCCACGCCGGGCTGCCGATGGCGACCCCGCCGACGACCGGCGCGACGAAGGCCACGCCGGCGCGGAACACCAGCGGGAACACCATCAGCGCGAACAGCGCGTTCATCAGCACGCCACCCGACCAGAACAGGGCGCGCTGGCCGATCGACTTCGACCACAAGCACTGCTCGGCCGGGTAGCGGCGATCGGCCGGATCCTGCCCGGCGACCATCACGTAGCCGCCGAACGGCACCAGCGAGACGCGGAAGTCCGTGCCTTTCCAGGTGCCGCCGAACAGGCGGGGGCCGAAGCCCAGCGAAAACACCTCGACGCGCACGCCAGCGAGCCGCGCCGCCAGGAAGTGGCCGAGCTCGTGGACGAAGATCAGGAGACCGATACCGAGCGCGGCCAGCACGATGCTGCCGTAAGCCATCACTTGACTCCTTGTGGATTCGCGGCCAGGCGCTCGGCCTCGGCTCGCCCTTCTGCATCGGCAGCCAGCACGTCGGCGAGCGAGCGGATCGCCTTCGGCGCACGCCGCCGCAGCACGTTCTGGGTCGTCGCGACCACGTCCGGGAACGCCAGCCGGCCGGCGAGGAACGCCGCCGTGGCGACCTCGTCGGCTGCGTTCAGCACCGCCCCGCCGTCGCCACCGGCGGCGAGCGTCGCGTAGGCCAGCGGCACGGCCGGATAGCGCGCCGGATCGCACGGCTCGAACTCGAGCTTGCGCCAGCGCACCGGGTCGAACGGCTGGAAAGCGAACGGCAACCGATCCGGGTAGCCGAGGCAGAACAGGATCGGCACGCGCATGTCGGGCACGCCGCACTGCGCAAGCATCGAGCCGTCGACGAACTC
>CAYMRG010000431.1:0-4951 GCA_964392555.1 uncultured candidatus Brocadiaceae bacterium | reverse complement strand
CAACGAGGTCCGCGTCATTCCCGCCGGCGATCACCCGCACAAGGGCACCCGCCTGGTCGCCGCCACCCACCGCCTGGCGATGTGCCGGCTGGCGTTCGCGTGGCTGGCCGACGTGGTCGTCGACGACCGCGAACTGCGGCGGCCGGGGCCGTCCTACACGGTCGACACCCTCGCCGAACTGCAGCGCGAGCACCCGGGTCGCCGGTTGTTCTTCCTGATCGGCAGCGACAACCTGCCGTTGCTGACCACCTGGCACGACCACCACCGCATCCTCGCGCTGGCGACCGTCGTCACCTACCCGCGCGCCGGCCATCCGGTCGATCCGGCGCGGCTCGACGCCCAACGGTTGACGTCAGCCGAACGCAGCGAGCTGCTCGCCCACGTGCTCGACCTGCCAGCCGACGCGGTCGCCGCCAGCGACCTGCGGCGGCGCTGGCACGCCGGCGAACGCGAACTCGACGAGATCCCTGCCCCGGTCCGCACCTACATGCGCACCCACGGCCTGTATGCCGACGCCGCGCCCTGACCACGGAGCGGCGCGATGATCGCCCCCGCCTGGGCGGCCCTCGCCGCGGCGGCCGCCGCCGGTCTCGCCGACTGGACCAACCGTCGCTGGCGCGGCTGGCTGCCCGACGATCCACCGCGCCCGGGCCGCAAGCAGCACGCCCGGCCGATGCCGCTCGCCGGCATCACGATCGCGATCGCGGCCCTGCCGTGGCTGTTCGCCGGCTCGGCGTGGTGGCTCGGCGCGGGACTCGCGCTCGCCACGGGCGTCGGCTTCCGCGACGACTGGAGCAAGGAACGTGGCGACGGCCTCGACTGGCGGACCAAGGGGCTCGGCCTGATGCTGGCGGTCGGCCTCGCCGCGACCGAGGTCGCCGATCCGCTGCGCGCGCCGCTCGACTGGCTGGCCTGCGTCGCCCTGTCGTTCGTGCTGGTCAATGCGACCAACTTCCTCGACAACACCGACGGCGTCGCGGCGAGCCTGTCGGCGACCAGCCTGCTGGTGCTCGGCGGCCTCGGTCTCGGCGCCGACCTCGACACGCCGGTCGCCTGGGCAGCGCTCGGCTTCCTGCCGTGGAACTGGCCGCGGCCGCGCCTGTTCCTCGGCGATTCCGGCGCCTACGCGCTCGGCCTCGCGGTCGCGACCACGGCCTCGGCCGCGGCCCTGCGCGAACCGTGGACGCTCGGCGCGGTCGCCGTGCAGCTCGGCGACTTCGTCCAGGTGGTCTGCGCCCGCCTCGCGCTCGGCCTGCCGCCGTGGGTCGGCGATCGCCGCCACCTGACGCACATCGCGCAGAACCTGGGCCTGCCGCGGCAGGTCGTCGCGCCGCTGTTCGCGGCCTTGGCACTGGCGATCGGCCTGGCCTGCGTCGGCGCCATGGCCTGACGCGTGCCGCTGCCGTGAGCCCGGATCAGCGCTGCGCGCGCAGCTCGACCCAGCGGGCGCGCCGCGGGTCGTCGGCGGGCGCCCGCTGCAGCAGCCAGTCGAGCTGGCCATCGCGGCGCGCGAGCCATTCGGCGCGGTCGGGGCTGTCGGCCGCGGCCGCGAACGCGCAGGCATGGAACACGGCGACCGTCGACCAGCGCGCGGCGATCACGCCCGGCGCCGTCACCAGCAGGCGATCGGCGGCCGCGACCGCGGCCTTGACGTCGCCGCCCTGCAACACCAGCAGCACGTCCATCGCCGCCAGTTCGACCGGCGGTGGCGACAGCTCGTCGAGCAGCTTCGCCAGCGTGCCGCGATCGACGTTCGGGAACGCATCGGACGCGGCCACCAGGCGCCCCGCCGGCGTCGCCCCGAACTGCTGCGTCATCTGCTGCGCGTAGCCCTTCGCCGCGTTCGCGTCGGGCGCGCGGAGCGCCGCCAGCCACGCGCACTGCAGGTCGGCGACGTCGCCGCTGGCGGCGAACGCGCTGGCCGCCATCGTCGCGGCCTCGAGCAGCGTGCCGCGCGCCGTCGCCAGGTCGCTGGCGCCGGACTGGTCCCAGGCGAGCAGGATGCGGGCACCGAGCCCTTGGTCGACCGGGGACGCGCCGGGTTGCCGCGCCAGCGAGGCGAACGCCGCGTAGGCGCGTTCGGGCCGTTCGCGCGCCAGCTCGATGCGGGCCTCGGCGGCCTGCAGGTCGCGTGCGGTGTCGCGATCCGGCAGCTTCTGCAGCCCCGCCATCAGGCGCGACAACTCGTCGCGGTCGGGCGGCGCCGCGGCGACCGCCTTGGCGACGTCGGCGAGCAGCCGGGCCCGCTCGTCGGCGGCCGTCTGTCGCTGCTGCCACCAGTGGAACGCGAAGTAGCCGCCGGCCGCAACCAACAGCAGGAGCGCCAGCCAGACGGCCGGGCGCGCGAAGGCGCCCGAACGGCGCGGCGCAGGGGTCGATCGGGATGCCATGGGTCGGGACTGTAACGGGAGCCGGGCACGGGGTGCGGTCGGGACCGGCCACCGGCCCCGGCGACCGGTCACTGCAACTTGACCGCGATCATCGTGAAGTCGTCGTCGATCGCGCCCGTGCCGAAATTCTAGTGCAGCGCGGCCTCGACCCCGGCGACGACGCCCCGACGCTCGGCGAGCACCGCGCGCAGCCGCTCCATGCCGAACACCGCGCGACCGGGCGACATCGCCTCGTCGACGCCATCGGTGTGCAGGAACAGCACGTCGCCGGGCGCGAGCGCGATCTCGGGGCTGACGTCGTAGGCCTGGTCGCCGCCGACGCCGAGCACCATGCCGGTCTTGTCGAGCAACCGGATCTCGTCGCCGCTGCAGTGCAGGATGCCGGGGTGACCGGCGTTGACGTAGCGCAGCGTGTGCCGCCGCGGGTCGACGATCGCGAGGATCAGCGACATGAAGTTGCCGGTCTCGATGCTGCGGACGAGCCGCGAGTTGAGCCGCGAGACGATCGCCGCCGCGTCGTCGATCAGTTCGAGGTAGCTGCGCAACGCCGCCTGCGCGGCGTGGGTCAGCAGCGCGGCGCCGACGCCGTGACCGGTGACGTCGCCGATCATGATCGCGAGGCGACCGTCGCTGAGCGGCACGAAGTCGTAGGTGTCACCGGACGCCTCTTCGGCGGCGATGTAGCGCAGGCTCAGGTCGAGCCCGGGCAGGCCGCTCGGCACCGGCGGCAGCAGGTGCTGCTGGATCCGGCGCGCGATCTCGACGTCCTTCTCGAGCCGCGCCTTCTCGAGCGAGTCGGCGTGCAGCCGCGCGTTCTCGACGGCGATCGCGAGCTGCGCCGAGATCGCGCCGAACAGCGCGAGGTCGCGGGCCGAGAACTCGCGGCGGACCGCGCGCGAGTCGACGTAGATGACGCCGATCGTGCGGTTGCGCGCGCACATCGGCGCGCACATCACGGCGCGCAGCTTGAGGTCGTAGACCGACTGGCCGAGCTCCAGCGCCTCCTGGTCGGATTGCACGACCGAACGCACGGCGAGGTTCTCCTCGAGGCAGCGGCGCACCAGGCTGCGGCTCCACTGCAGATCGCCGGTCAACGAGCGCGCCTCGCGATCCTGCGCGACGCGCACCGCCAGGTCGTCCGGCGAGGCGCCGAGCAGCAGGATCGCGCGCTCGGCGCGGGTGACCTGCAGCGAACGGGCGACGATGTCCTTCAGCACGCCATCGAGGTCGATGTTGGCGGTCACCGAGGCGATCGTGTCGAGCAGGATCTCGAGCGACCGCGAATCCTCGGTCGCGTCGCCGGTGAGGATCGTCGAGCCAGACGCCTCGTCGGCGCGCGGCGCGGGGGTCGTCGGCGACGGTTCGTCGCGCTTCCAGAACCAGAACCGTTTCATGCTCGCCGCCCCAATCTAGGAGCAGCGGGTGCGGGAATCACGCAGCCATTGCCTGGTCCGGCCGGCGCCACGTTGCGCCGGCGGGGCCTCGGCGCCAGAATCACGGGGCGTCCCGCCGCGCCGCGGCTGCTTCCGGAATACCCATGAAGATCGACAAGTCCCTCCACGACGACTACGCCACCCTGACCCTGAAGGGCGAGTTCGACACGTTCTACTGCCCCGCCCTGATGGAGGAAGTGGAGGATCTCGTCGAACGCGGGATCAACCACCTGATCCTCGACATGCGGCTGGTCAAGTTCATCAACTCGACCGCGTTGGGCGCCGTGATCAAGGCCCACAAGCGCTGCCGCGCCGAAGGGGGCGACCTGGTGATCAGCCAGCCGTCACCGTTCGTCCGCGACGTGATCAGCAAGGTCGGCATCGACAAGCTGGTCGCGATGCACGCCCAGGAGGCCGATGCGGTCAAGGCGATCGTCAAGCATCTCAACCAGAAGGAACTGGCCGGCGAGGCGCCGGTCGATCACGAGAAGATCCTGGTCACCTTCAAGGACGACGTCCGCAACCAGATGATCGGCGGCAAGCAGACGCTGGTCGGGACGATGGCCAACGTCGACGGCCACAAGGTGCAGTTCTTCTGGAACGGCAAGAAGGCCGGGATCAACGCCGATCAGGCGAAGCAGCTGTTCTTCGTCGGCAGCGACATCCACCTGAAGTTCCAGGTGAAGATGATCAAGCGCAGCTTCTTCGAGCTGGTCGGCAAGGTCGAGAACGTCGAGCCTGCCGGCGACGGTGTGCGCATCACCGCGAAGTTCCAGAAGGTCGCCGACAACGACCGCGACGCGCTGTCGCAGTTCGCGGCCGACATGGCGTTCTTGAAGAACCAGCTGCCGGGCAGCTGATCAGGCCGGACAGCTGATCCGGCCGGGCAGCGAAGATGGCGGACTCGCGGCGCGGGGGAACAGCCGCGCGCCGAACAGCGCCGCGAGAAGCAGCGCGACGAGTTGCACCGCACAAATTGCAGCGCCGCACACAAGCCGCGGCGCGAGCCGCTGGCTGCAGCGCGAGCCCTTAGCCGACGCGGAACTTGCCCGAACGCCGGATCTTACGCTTGAGGACCTTGCGGCCACCGGCGGTCTTGCTGCGGGTGCGGAAGCCGACCTTCTTCAG
>CAYMRG010000430.1:0-4953 GCA_964392555.1 uncultured candidatus Brocadiaceae bacterium | reverse complement strand
CGGCGACCTCTACTACGACCCGAACCTCGGCGTGCGCACGCGCCTGCGCCGCGCCGCCGATGGCGCGCTGGTGCCGGACGATCCGCTCGGCATCGGCGGCGCGCGACGGCTCGTTGTGCTGCCATCCGGCAACCTGCACGATGGCGAAGTGGAGTACGTGCGCTACCCGAAGATGCCGCCGCCGCCGCCGCCGGACCTGCTGCCGCTGCTCGGCGAGTACGGCTGGGACCACGACGTGCTGGTCGTCTACGAGGATCGCGGCCAGCTCGCGGTGCTGATCGAATGGGTCGTGCGCGAACTGCCGGAGTGGCTCGGCGCCGACCGCTACCGCTTCGGCCCCGGCATGTACGGCGGCAACGAGTTGCGCTTCGAACGCGATCGCGATGGCCACGTCGTCGCCGCGGTGGTGGGGGACGCGCGCTTTGCGCGGCGACCCGATCCGGCCCCGGGCGGGTTCCGCATCGCGCCGCAGCGGCCGATCGCCGAGCTGCTCGCCGCGGCCGCGGCTGCGACGCCGCCGGTCGCGGCGGACGCCTCGCTGCCGGCCGAGCTCGTCGACCTCGCCGCGCTCGAGCCGACCCTGCGGTTCGACCTGCGCTATGCGACGGCGAACAACTTCGTCGGTGCGCCGGTCTACCCGCGCGACGCCGTCGCCCGGCTGCAGCGGCCCGCGGCCGAGGCGCTGGTGCGCGTGCACCGCGCGCTCGCCGTCGACGGCCTCGGCCTGTGCATCTTCGACGCCTACCGGCCGATCCGGCGCACGGCTCACGCCACAACCGCGGCTGCGCCGTCGACCTGACGCTGTTCGATCGCGCCACCGGCGAGCCGCTGGCGATGCCGAGCGACTTCGACGAATTCACGCCGCGTGCCTACCCGGACTATCCCGGCGGCACGTCGCGGCAGCGCTGGGCGCGCGAACGGCTCCACCGGGCGATGGTGGCCGAGGGCTTCGCCGTCAACGCGCGGGAGTGGTGGCACTTCGACCACGCGGACTGGCAGCGATACGCCGTCGGCAACTCGCCGTTGCGGTGATCGCGCGCCGCGCTCGGCGCGCCGCATCTCGTGCCGCCAACCGGCGCCGTCCGACCGCCGCCATGGTAGACTCGGCGGGCCGATGTCCATGCCCTCGTCCCGGTTCCTGCCGTTCGTTGGCGCCTGCCTGCTCGCCGCGCTGCCGGCGCAGCGCGCCGGCGAACCGTCCCCGGCGGCCGCCACGGCGCCGCCGGCCGTCGCAGCGTCGCCCGCGACCCACGCCGACCGCGTGCTCGTCAAGCTCGCCGAAGGGTCGGGTGCCGAGCTGGTCGACGGCGTCCTGGTGTCGCACACCGGCGTCGAGCTGGCGGCGGTGCGCGCCTTGTTCGCCGGTGCGACCGCCGAGCCGCTGGTGACCGCGTTGCCGTGGTGCGAGCTGGACCGGTTGCACGATCGCGCCTGCGCGGCGCTGCCGCCGGGGCGCGGCCCCGGCCATCTCGGCCTGTGGTTCCGCGTGCGCACGGCGGGCGCCGCGGCGTCGGCGGCGCTGGTCGCCGCGCTGCAGCGCGAGCCGCTGGTCGCCGACGTCTACGCCGAGCCGATCTTCTACCCTGCCAGCGCCGACTCCCTGCCGCCCAGCGCCGGTGCGACCGTTGGCCCCTGCGTGCCCGACGACATCCCGCCGACGACACCGCTCTACACGTCGCTGCAGCTCGCCCACGGGCCAACGCCCGACGGCCACGGCATCCGCACCGCGGCCGGCATCTACGGCGGTCGCGGCCAGGGGATGGGCCTGCGCATGATCGAGGTGTCGTGGATCCTCGACCACGAGGACGTACCACAGCTGGTCGCGGCGAACTTCATCGGCCCGATTCCGGCCTACGATCCGGTCGCCTCCAACCACGGCCTGTCCGGCGCGTCGATCTGCACCGCCGAACGCAATGGCTACGGCATCACCGGTGTCGCCGATCGCGTCGCGGCCAAGTTCCTGTCGATGGACCTCAACGGCGGGCTCGAGAACGCGATCGCACTGGCGATGACCAACAGCCAGCCGGGCGACGTGCTGATGATGGTGGTCATGGTGCTGGTGCCGTCGCTCGGTCCAGGCACCTGGCTGCCGGCCGAGTTCTTCCAGTCGGTGTTCGACGCGACGCTGACGGCGACCGCGAACGGCCGCTTCGTCGTCGCCGCGGCCGGCAACGGCAGCCGCAGCCTCGACGACCCGCAGCTGCTCAACCGCTTCGATCGCAGCTTCCGCGACAGCGGCGCGATCTTCGCCGCCGCGACCGCCGGGGTGACGCTGGTGCGCGCGAGCTACAGCAACTGGGGTTCGCGCATCGACGCCAACGCCTGGGGCGAAGGCGTCGTCGCCTGCGGCTACGGCACGCTGTTCTTCCCCAACAACGACCTGCGGCAGGCGTACACCGCGTCGGGCACCGGCACGTCGTCGGCGACGCCGCACATCGCCGGCCTGGTCGCGGCGATGCAGGGCGCGGCGAAGAAGCAGCTCGGCCGCCTGCTGACGCAGGCCGAAGTGCTGAACGCCCTGCACAGCTACGGACCGTTGACGCCCGACTCGATCGGCCGCCGCCCCGACCTGGTCGCGATCTTCAGCGCACTCGGCATCCTCGACGGCTTGTCGCTGGCGGCCGCGGACACGCCGGTCGGCGGTTCGCTCCAGGTGCTCGCGGACGTGCCGCCGTCGACCGTCGTCGGCCTGTTCGGCAGCTTCACGGCCGTCGACATCCCGCTCGGCTGGAACCGCAACCTGCACCTCGATCCGGCCTCGGCGCAGAGCCTCGCGATCTTCCTGCCGGGTCCGACGACCTGGACGCTGACGGTGCCCAACACGCTGGCGCTGCAAGGTGTCGACGTGTTCTTCCAGGGCGTGCGGATCGGTCCTGGTGGCACGCTCGAGCTGACCAACAGCTGCCAAGGCTCGATCCTGTGACGCGAGTCCTGTGGCGGTGAAGGCATCAGCCGGCCTGCCGCGCCGGCGCTGGGCGCGCCGGCTCGCGTTCGCGGCCATCGCGCTGCTGCTGGTCGTCGGCGTGCTCGAGGTCGGTGGCGCGGTCGCCTGGTGGATCGCGACCGGCTCACCGTTCACCTGGGGCCGGGCCGCGACCGCGCGCGAACTGGCCCGAACCGGGTCGCTGGCCGAAGCGGCCGACGCGACCGCCGCGGACGTCGCCACCGCGCAGCGCGCCACCAACCGCGACGTCGTCGTCCATCCGTACTTCGGCTTCGTCTACAACCAGGGGGGCGCGCCCGGCACGCCGCTGCCGCCGATCTCGGCCTACGGCTTCGTCGACGCGGGATCGCCGCTGCGCCCGGCCGCCGCCGACACCTACGTCGTCGCGGTGGTCGGCGGCTCGGTGGCGATGCAGTTCGCCTACTACGCCGGCGACCGGTTCGCGGCCGCGCTGGCGCGCAGTCCCATGCTCGCCGGCAAGCACGTCGAACTCGTGCCGCTGGCGGTCGGCGGCTACAAGCAGCCGCAGCAACTGCTGGTGATCGCGACGCTGCTGGCGCTCGGCGGCCACTTCGACTGCGTCGTCAACCTCGATGGCTTCAACGAGGTCGCGCTGGCCGAGGAGAACGTGCCGCACGGGGTGCCGGCGTGGTACCCGCGCAGTTGGGCGCGCCTGCTCGACAGTGTGCCGTTGCCCGAACAGCAGCTGCGGCTCGGTCGGCTCGCGGTGCTGCGCGAGCAGCGGCGTGATGCGGTCGCGTTCGCCGACCGGCTGTGGTGGTCGCCGCTGGCGCAGGTGCTGTGGTGGCTCGGCGACCGTTCGCAGCACGAACGGCTCGCGGTGCTCGCGGCCGAGGTCGAGCACGCTGCCGCCGCGCCGTCGTTCGCCGTCACGGGGCCTGGCACCGGTGGCGAATCGCTGGCTGCGGCGCAGACGGCGATGGTCGCGCTGTGGCGGCGGGCCTCGCTCGAACTCGACGCCCTGTGCCGCGCGCACGGCATCGCCTATTGCCACTTCCTGCAGCCCAACCAGTACCTCCCCGGCAGCAAGCCGATCGGCGATGTGGAGCGGGCGCGGGCGCTGCGCCCCGGCAGCCCGTGGGCGAAGGCGGTCGCCGAGTGCTACCCGCAGCTGCAGCGGGCGGGCACCGAACTGGTCGCCGCCGGCGTCGCCTTCACCGACCTGAGCGGCGTCTTCCACGACCACCCCGAGCCGCTCTACGTCGACGACTGCTGCCACTTCGGCCCGGCCGGCAACCTGATCCTCGCCGAGTTCGTCGCCGCCGGTGTTCGCCGCCGGCTCGAACGGGACCGACCCGCGCCGGTGGCGCTGGTCGCCCGCCCCGACCACCTGGTCCTGACGTCGCCGTTGTGGCAGCGCGCGCTGCAGCTGGTGGGGCGGGATGCCGAAGGCGGCGAGACCGAGGTCGGCAGCGTCGCGTCCGGCATCGAATACACCGTCGAACCTGCGGACAGCCTCGAGGTCGGTGTCGACGGCGGCATCCGGGCGATCCGACGCGGCGCGGGCGTGCTGACCGCGCGGCTCGGTGCGCTGCAGGTCGCCGTGCCGTTCACGGCCCGCTGGCCGGACGCGTTCGTCGCGGCCGACGCGATCGCGCCGCCGGGCGGCGTTGCCCCCCGGCTCGACGTCGAACGGGTGCCCGGCGAGCCGGCCGGCACGGCCCACTGCCGCGACCTGCCGGATGCGCCGATGCGGATCCTGGTGGCCGGTGGCGCGCCGTTGCCCGACGTGCTGCGCGAACAGGATCTCGGCGCCCTGCAGATCGTGCCGCTGGCGCCTGGCGCCGAGGCGTCGGTCCCGGTCGCAGTGCCGCCGCGCCCCGGGCTGCCGTTGTTCGTGCGCGCCTACGCCCTGGCGAGCGACCCGCTGCGCGTCGTCGCGGCCACCGCCAACGTCGTGCTGACCGTGGACTGATCTACTACTCCCGCGGTTCCTCGCGTGGCGAGCGGATTCGCCGTTGGCGAGCGGGAGTAGTGGTCGCCCCTGG
>CAYMRG010000429.1:0-4957 GCA_964392555.1 uncultured candidatus Brocadiaceae bacterium | reverse complement strand
GCCTGAGGTCGCCGGCGATGCGGCCCCAGACCACGAGGCGCGTGTCGCGCAGCTGCGCGGCGGAGTTGATGCCGATCAGGTTGATGCCGCGCAGGATGAACGGCATCACGGTGGTGTGCAGCTCGGCGCCGCCGGCGAGGCCGATGCTGGCGATGTTGCCCCAGGTGTCGACCGTGCGCGTCAGCCACGCCAGCATCTCGCCGCCGACGTTGTCGATCGCGCCGCCGAAGCGCGCCGCCTCGAGCGGCCGCTTGCCGTAGTCGAGATCGCCGCGCGCCAGCACCTGCGCGGCGCCGAGCGACTTGAGCCAGTCCGCGGCCTCGGCCTTGCCGCTGACCGCGATCACTTCGTAGCCGCGGCCGGCGAGCATGTCGATCGCCAGCGTGCCGACGCCGCCGGTCGCGCCGGTGACGACCACCGGACCGCGCGACGGCGCCTGGCCGTTGTGCTCCATCTTGTGGATCGCGAGCGCGGCGGTGAAGCCAGCGGTGCCGAGCGACATCGCGTCGTACAGCGACAGGCCCGCGGGCAGCGGGATCACCCACTCGCCCTTGACGCGCGCGTACTCGGTGTAGCCGCCGTCGTGCGTCTCCGACAGGCCGCAGCCGGTGACCAGCACGCGATCGCCGGCGCGGTGCCGCGGATCGTCGGAGCTGACGACGGTGCCGGCGAGGTCGATGCCGCCGACCAGCGGGTAACGGCGCAGGATCCGGCCCGCGCCGGTGGCCGCGAGCGCGTCCTTGTAGTTGATGCTCGAGTAGGCGACGCGGATCACCACGTCGCCGGCGGCGAGTTCGTCGAGGCGCAGCGTCTCGAGCCGCGCCTCGATCTTCCGCTCGACCTCGTGGACGCGGAAGGCCCTGAACGAGCCGGGCACTGCCATCGCGCGCGCGCCGGCCGGCTTACTTCCTGGCCGCGTCGGGCTGCAGCGCGTCGAACGCCTTGGCCCAGTCGGTCGGCGCCGGCGTCTCGGCGGAGAACGCCTCGAAGGTGCGGCCGAGCGCGGCCTTGCGGCCCAGCGCCTCGATGCAGATCGTCGCGACGTCGGCGCGCGGGATGCGGCCCGCGGTGGTGTCGCCCTGCGAGAACTGCACGGCGAGCTGCCCACCCGCATCGTCGCGCAGGCCGCCCGGACGCACGATCGTGTAGGGCACGCCGCTCGCGCGCAGCGCCTGCTCACCCTCGGCCTTGGCCGCGAGGATCGGCCGCATGAAGGCCATCGGGTTCTCGGCCGCCTTGGTCACGCCCGAGGAAGAGACCAGCACCACCTGCCTGACGCGCGCGACCTTGGCCGCCTGCGCGACGTTGGCGATGCCGACGTTGTCGACGTCGTTGGCGCTGCCGCGCTCCGCGGCCTTCGGGCCACCGCTCGCGCCGATGGTCGAGATCACGTACTTCACGCCCTTGAACGCCGCGGCGAGCTGCTTCGCATCGCGCACGTCGCCGGCGACGACCTCGACGCCCGCGGGGAACGCGCCGCCGGCCGCGGCCGGGTCGCGCACCATCGCGCGCACCTGGTAGCCGCGCGCCAGCAGTTGCTCGACCACCGGCTTGCCGGTGCGGCCGTTGGCGCCGAGCACCGCGACGCGTTCACCCTTGGCGGACGCGGGCGCGGCGGACAGCGTGGCGCCGGCCGCGAGCAGCGCGGTGGCGGCGAGCGTGGAGACGATCAGCGAGCGACGGTTCTGCATCTCGGGACTCCCTGTTCCGGTGTGTGCGTGGGCGCGGATCGAGCCGGCGTGGCTCAGCCGGCCTTCTTCGCCTTGTTGTCGAGCACGTCCTTCCACTTCTCCTCGAAGGCCCAGACGTCCTCGAAGCCGACCATGCGGCAGAAGTCGTCGAAGCCGAACAGCGGCACGTCGGGCGAGCTGCTGGTGCCGGTGGCCTTGAGGTTGCGCAGCGCCTTCTCCATCGCGAAGCAGGCCGACAGCGCGTTCATCGCGGGGAAGATCGCCAGCGAGTAGCCGAAGTCGGCGAGCTCCTTCGCCGAGCGGATCGGCGTCTTGCCGCCGTCGGACATGTTGGCCATGGTCGGCGCCTTGATCGCGGCGCAGGCCTTGCGCATCTCGTCCTCGGAGTGCAGCGCCTCGACGAACACGATGTCGGCGCCGGCCTCGGCATACGCCTGGCCGCGGCGCACCGCCTCCTCGAAGCCGTGGCCGCCGCGCGCATCGGTGCGCGCGATCACGAGGAAGTCGCGGCTCTTGCGCGCGTCGACCGCAACCTTGACCTTGCCGACCATGTCCTCCATCGGGATCACGCGGCGGTACGGCGTGTGGCCGCACTTCTTCGGGAACTCCTGGTCCTCGATCTGGATCGCGCTGACGCCCGCGGCCTCGTAGCCCTTGACGGTGTGGTGCACGTTCAGCAGGCCGCCGAAGCCGGTGTCGGCATCGGCGATCACCGGCGCGTTCGACTTCTCCACCACCTTGGCGATGCGCGCGATCATGTCGGTGTAGGTGGCGATGCCGGCGTCGGGGATGCCGAGGTAGGACGCGGTCAGCCAGTAGCCCGAGGCGTACACGGCGTCGAAGCCGACGCGCGCCACCAGCATCGCCGACATCATGTCGAACACGCCGGGCGCGACGATGAACTCCTTGCGCTCGAGTTTCTGCCGAAGACGTGGATCTGCCATGGGTGCACCGCTCGCGGTTGGAGGCTGGAAGGGAGGTGCGGCAACATAGCAGACATGCGCAGCCCCTTCATCGCCGGCGCCCCGCGCGCCCTCCGCACGGCCCTGCTCGCCGCCACCGTCGGCGCGGCGTCCGTGCTCGCCGTGATCCCCGCCGCCCTGCCCACCGCGAACGCCGCCACGCCCGTGCCCGCGTCCACGACCGTGCCCGCACCCGAAACACGCCTGGCGCGGATGCCCGAGGCCCCGACCGCCGCACCGCTGTCGCCGGCACCGGCGCTGCCCTCGTCGGCGACGCCGGGTGCCACCACGCCGCTCGCGACCGTGCGACCCGGCAAGGTCGAGCGCGGCAACCTGGTGCTCGACGGCGTGCCCGAACCCGACCCGGTGCTGGCCGCGAAGCTCGACGACTGGCTCGCCGGTCGCGGCGCCGGCTTCCGCGACTTCCTGCCCGACGGCGGCATCCTGGTCGGCACGCGCTTCGGCGACACCGAGCAGCTGCACCGCGTCGCGACACCGCTCGGCGCGCGCGAGCAGCTGACGTTCTTCGCCGAGCCGGTCGGCGCGGCGCGCGTCGCGCCCGGCATCGACGCCAACGCCACCGTCGCGTTCCTGAAGGACCGCGGCGGCGACGAGAACGCGCAGGTGCACCTGTACCGCGCCGCCGATCGCAGCGTGCTGCGCCTGACCGACGGCAAGGCGCTGCACGGCGGGCTCGCCTGGTCGCCCGACGGCCGGCGGCTCGCCTTCCACGGCAACGAGCGCAACGGCGTCGACTACGACGTCTACGTCGTCGACCTGCCGCCCGCCGGCGCGCAGACCTTCGCCGCCGTCACGCCGCGTCTCGCGATCGCCGGCCAGGGCCGGCAGCTGCAGCCGCTCGAATGGTCGCCGGACGGCACGCGCCTGCTGCTGCAGCAGGAGATCTCGATCAACGAGAGTTACCTGTTCGTCGCCGACGTCGCGACCGGCACGCTGAAGCAGCTGCCGACCACGACGCGCCCCGACGGCAAGCCCTCGACCGAGAGCGTCGCGGTCGGCGCCGCGCACTTCTCCGCCGACGGCGCCGGCGTCTGGTTCGTCTCGGACGTCGCCAGCGAGTTCGCGCGCATCCTCTACCTCGACCTCGCGAGCGGCACTTCGCGCGAGCTCGCCCCCGGCGAGGCGCAGTGGGACGTCGAGGACCTGCAGGTCTCGGCCGATGGCCGCTGGCTCGCCTACACCACCAACGTCGACGGCCTTTCGCGGCTCGCGCTCTACGACCTCGGCGCGCGCCGCGAACTGCGGCCCGCGAACCTGCCCGCGGGCGAGATCGGCAGCCTGCGCTTCGACCGCGGCAGCCGCCGGCTCGGCCTGACGATCGACGGCCCGCAGTCGCCGCGCGACGCCTTCGTCTACGAGATCGAGCGCAACGAGCTGGTGCGCTGGACGCGCAGCGAGAACGGCCCGGTTGATCCGGCGCGCTACGTGGCGCCGGAGCTGGTGCGCTATCCGACCTGGGACCGCGTCGGCGGCCAGCCGCGGATGATCCCCGCCTGGGTGTGGAAGCCGCGCACGCCGGGTCCGCACCCCGTGCTGATCGACATCCACGGCGGGCCGGAATCGCAGGCGCGGCCGGGCTTCAGCCCGTTCACGCAGTTCCTGGTCAACGAGCTCGGCTACGCGGTGGTGCAGCCGAACGTGCGCGGCTCGACCGGCTACGGCCGCAGCTACACGCGCCTCGACAACGGCGCGCTGCGCGAGGACTCGGTGCGCGACATCGGCTCGCTGCTGGTGTGGATCGCCGCGCAGCGCGAGTTCGACGCGCGGCGGGTCGTGGTCGCGGGTGGCTCGTACGGCGGCTTCATGTCGCTCGCCACGCAGGTGCAGTACGGCGACCGGCTGCGCGGCGGCGTCAGCGTGGTCGGCATCAGCAACTTCGTCAGCTTCCTGACCAACACCTCGGCCTATCGCCGCGACCTGCGGCGCGCCGAATATGGCGACGAGCGCGACCCGAAGATGCGCGCGACCCTGCAGCGCATCTCGCCACTGGGCAATGCCGCGATGATTGACTTCATCAATTTGCTCGTTCAGCGTGAACATGTCGTATACGAGGCCGATCAGGAACAATCCACCGGTCAGCAAATACAACCCGCCAGTCAGAATTTTCCCCTCGTAAAATCGGTGAAGACCCAGAACCCCTCCCAGCCAAAACAAAATCCATGCGATGTTGTAATCGACAGCTCCAGCTTGGAAGCGGCGATTGTTTTCCTGAACCATGCCAGGAATTAAGAATAGGTCAACGATCCAACCAATCCCGAACAGGCCCAACGTGCATAAATACAA
>CAYMRG010000428.1:2621-4972 GCA_964392555.1 uncultured candidatus Brocadiaceae bacterium | reverse complement strand
CGCCCCGCCGAGCACGCTTCGGGGAAGCCCGACGCCGCTGGGCGGCGAAAGCGGCGCGCTCGGTCGGCGCGCTCGGTCGGTGTCAATGCACGGTCAGGAAACCGACCGGATCGCCGACTACCGCGGTCGGCACGAGGTCTTCGCTGGCGTCGACCTGCGCGCCAGCGCCCTCGGCCTGCTCGAGGAACCAGGCGGCTTCCTCGGCCGACGTCGTGATCAGGCCGGGCCGGCGCAGCCGCGCGAACAGACCGGCGGCCAGCGCGCGCGCCGCTTCGCGTTCGCGCACCAGCTGTTCGACGTCGATCTGCACCGGCGCGATGCGGCCGTAGACGACGTCGCTCAGCAGCGGCCACGTCTCGGGATCGGTGAACACGCTGATGCAGCCGAGGTGGTCGAACGTGCGGCCCGCCGCGACCGTGCGCGCGTCGCCGGGCGTGAAGCGCAGGGCGACGTCGGGCGCGGCCGCGGCGAGGCCGGCGTCGAGCACGGCACACTCCTGCTCGCGCAGGTTCGCGGCGACGACCTCGCGCCCGCCGAGCAGGACCTCGGCGAGCAGCGCGGGCAGTTCGGCGACGCCGGCACCGACCCACAGCGACGCGCCGCCGCGCGGCAGCTGCGACAGCAGCGCCGTCGCGAGGCGATCGCCCAGCTCGAGCACCTGCGGCCGCCGCTCCTGCCAGAATTCGCGACCACCCCAGTGGAAGTAGATCTCGCCGAGCGCGGCCCAGTCGAGGTGCTCGAGAACACGCTCGGTGAGCTGGCGCACACGCGCGCGTTCGGCCGCGTTCGGCGTCATGCGCGGCCCGCCATCTCGCCGAGTTCACGCAGCATCGGCCAGGCGAAGATGCCGGTCTTGTGGCCATCGCTCCAGACGAACGACAGGCCGTAGCGGCCGACCAGTTCGGCGCCGAGCAGCAGGATGTCGGTCGGGATCGTGCGCGGATCGAGCAGCGCGCGGCCGGTGCCTTCCTCGATGCAGTTGGCGCACGGGCAGGCCAGGCGCAGGTCGCGCGCCTTCAGCTCGTGGACGGGGCCGTCCTTCCACTCGATGCGGAACGTGAACGGCGAGATCAGGTCGGCCTTGCGAGGCAGGGGTTGCGGCGGGTGCGACATGGAGCTGCTGCTTGCGGTGCGCGTCGGGATCCCCGACAAGACCGGCATGCGGATCGGTGCGATCATTCTGGCAGGCGGACGCGGCACGCGCATGGGGCAACCCAAGGACTCGCTGCCGTTCGCCGGCGAACCGCTGCTGCGGCGCGCGATCCGCAACCTGCAGCCCGCCTGTTCGCCGGTGGTCGTCGTCGCCCGCGATGCGCAGCAGGTGCTGCCGGTCCTGCCCGAAGGCGTCGCCCGCACCCACGACCTGCCCGGCCACCGCGGGCCGCTCGCGGCGCTGGCCGCCGGGCTCGACTGGCTCGCGGCCGACGGCGGTCTCGGCGCGGCCGACGCGGCGTTCGCCGCCGCCTGCGACCAGCCGTTCGTCGACGCGGCGTTCGTCCGCTGGCTCGCGGCGAAGCTCGGGGCGCACGACGTCGCGATGCCGTTCGCCGCCGGGCTGCGGCAGCCGTTGTGCGCGCTCTACCGGATCGGGGTGCGGGCCGCGGCGCATCGCCTGCTCGCGAACGGCACGACGACGCCGCGCAGCCTGGCCGATGCCGCCACCACCGTGCTGGTCGACGAAGCCGAGCTGCGCACGTTCGATCCCGAGCTCGCCTGCCTGGTGAACGTCAACACGCCCGAACAGCTCGCCGCCGCGACCGCGAGGCTCGGCCGATGAGCGATCCGCTCGCCGCATCGCGCATGCGCTGCCTGCGCTGCTGGCGGCCGAAGGCGCTCTGCCTGTGCGCCACCGTGCCGACGATCCCGACGCGCACGCGCATCGAGATCCTGCAGCACCCGCAGGAGCGCACCCACCCGTTCGGCACCGCCCGCCTGGTCGCGATGGCGCTGCCCAACGCGCGCCTGCACACCGTCTTCGGCGGCCTGCGCGGCGACCTGCACCATCCGCTCGCGCTGCCCGACGACGCCGCGGTGCTGTTCCCGCACCCAGCCGCCGCCGACCTCGCCGAACTGGCGCCCGCCGCGCGGCCGTCGACGCTCGTCGTGCTCGACGGCACCTGGGCCCACGCGAAGCGCCTCTACCGGTTGAACCCGTGGCTCGCCGGCCTGCGCCACGTGCGCCTGCACCCCGAACCGAGCCGCTACCGGATCCGCAGGGAGCCCCAGGCCGACTACGTCTCCACGCTCGAAGCGGTGGTCGCCGCGCTGCGCCTGCTCGAACCCGACCTCGTCGGGCTCGACGCGCTGCTGCGGACCTTCGACGGCATGGTCGACACGCAGATCGAGGTCGC
>CAYMRG010000428.1:0-2611 GCA_964392555.1 uncultured candidatus Brocadiaceae bacterium | reverse complement strand
ACCCGCCACGGCCGTTACAAGCTGCCGCGCCAGCGCACCTCGCGCCGCGTGCCGCCGCTGCTCGCCGATCCGCGGCTGATCGTCGTCTACGCCGAGTCCTCGTTGCCCGGTGGCGACGTCGACGCAACGCGCGAACTCGTGCACTGGGTCGCCGCGCGCGCCGGCACCGGCGAGACGTTCGAGGCGATCCTGCGGCCAGGCGGCGATGGCCCGCCACCGAACCATCTGCGGCACATGCAGCTCACGGCGCACGACGTCGCGCACGGCGAACCGCTCGCCGAAGCGCGCGCGCGGTTCGCCGCGTTCGCCGGCGACGCGCCGATCGCGGCCTGGACCGCGACCACGTTCGCCTGGGGCGAGACGATGCTGCCGGCCGGCGGCGGTCGCGTCGTGCTGAAGGCCAGCTACTGCAACGTCGCCGGCCAGCGCGCCGGCTTCCTCGAGGACGTCGTCGCGCGCGAGGCCATCGCCGCCGCACCGAGCCCGGTGCGCGGCCGGGCGGCCGGCCGCCTCGGCAACGCGCTGGCGATGGCCCGCTGGCTGCGCGAACGGCGCGATCGCGCAGCGCTGGACGGAGCGGACTCCGTCGCGGACTCCGGGCCTACTGGTTGATGATCGGCCCGGCGCCGCCGTGCGGCTGGCCGTCGGCGTCGATCCAGCTGTTCAGCACGATGCCGGTCGCCGGATCGGCCAGCCTGTTGGCCAGCGTCGCGCCGAGCGGTCCGGCCATGTTCGGATCCGCCGCGCCGTCGCGGCGCAGCGGGCCGACCATCGGCTGGTTCATCGGCTGGTTGCTCGACCCGTTGCTGACGCCGGTCGGGTCGACGACGCGGTCGAGGTCGTAGCGCGGCACCGCGCCCTCGGTCCACAGCTGGTGCGGGCTCTTGCCGTCGCCGCCGTAGCGGCCGGCGAAGTTGTCGAGCGGGTTGACCGCCGCACCGCGATCGTCGAACAGGAACAGGCCGGTGCCGAGGCCCGCGGCCATGTGCACGAACAGCGGCGAGTTCAGCTGGTTGCCCGGGTTCTGGCCGATGTGCTGCTTCAGCAGCTGGAAGTCGAGGTTGGCGAAGTCGTTCGCGTACAGCGTCGCCCGGAACTGCGCGTAGGCCGTGCCGTAGTTGCCGAGCCCCTCGGTGGTCAGGTGGCACGAGACGCAGTAGCGCGGGCCCTCCCGCGTCGCCGACACCTTGCCGCGGATCGAGTGCGCGAGGAACGCGTTGTGGCCGAGCGACGGGTACGGCCGCGCCGGGTTGGCGCCACCGCCGTTGCGGTCGGTGAACGCGTAGACCGGCGTGCGGCTGCCGCCGCGATCCGTGTAGCGGAAGAACACCTTCGTGTTGGTCGCCGAGGTGCGGATCATGTTGTCCATGCCGATCCCCATCGAGAACGGCACCGGCGTCTGGTAGACGAACTCGGCGAAGCGCTGCTTGAAGACGATGCGGTCGCCGGTGATGTTGCTGAAGTTGTTGCCCTCGTCGTACTGGCCTTCGAGGTGGCAGCCGACGCACGAGTTGCTCCAGGCCGAGTGGCAGGTGGCGCAGTTCATGCTGTCGAGGTGGCTGAAGCCGGCGTGCGCGGCCGCGACCTGCTGCGGCCCGATGCCGGTGGTCGCGAGCGCGTCGTCGCGCCCCATCGCGTAGGAACCCATCGCGCTGTAGATCGGCTCACCGGTGACCGGGTGCACCTTGCCGCTGTCGACGATCACGTCGCGGACCTGGCGGATGAAGTGGCGCCGACCGTCCAGCTTGCTGGTCAGCCAGTAGTTGCCGTTGCCGTCGCGTTCGACGTGGCGCAGCGGGTTGCCGCCGCTGTCGATGCCGAGCACGACCTGCTGGCCCGAGTAGTTGTCGCCGATCGTCGTCGCCGCGTACTCGCCGGCGGTGCCGTGGCAGTCCTCGCAGCGGATCGCGATCGCGTGGCCCATGCGGCTGACGATGTCGCCGTTGTTGGGCGCGTTGAGGTCACCGTGCAGGTCGATGCTGCCGTGGCAGTCGACGCAGCCGAGCCCTGCCTCGTAGTGCACGTCCTCCGGCGTGTCGTCGCGGCCGTCGCCGTCGTAGTCCTCCTTCAGGAGGTACTGGCGGTGGTTGCGGCCGTTGAAGGTGTTGTTGCCGACGGCCGGATCGAACAGGCGCGTGTCGAGCCGCGTCGTCTCGAACGTCACCGGGTTGGCCGGGTACTGGCGATCGTTGACGACGTCCTGGTTCTGGTCGAGGCGGATGCCCCAGTACTGCATGACCATGCGGTTGCTGCCCTGGTGGCAGCCCGCGCACTGGTTGTCCTCGATGCCCTGCACCTGCACGCCGTTGCTGAGCGTGCGCGCGACGCCGCGGATGCGGTGCGAACGGACGTGGGCGCGCTCCGGATCGCGGATCGCGTCCGGGTTCGCCGGCTCGTCCTTCGGCACGTTCGGGTCGTTGCTGCGGCTGCGGCCGTCGAGGCTGTACGGCATGTGGCACGCGGCACAGCCCGACGGGCGGAAGTCGCCGTAGCGGTTGTTCGCGCCGCTGCTGCCGAGGTGGCAGTCGCCGCAGGTGAACGCGACCATCTCCTGGTAGAGCTTCGCCAGCCGCGAACCGGTCACGACCGAGCCGTCGGGGTTGGTCTGGTT
>CAYMRG010000427.1:0-4995 GCA_964392555.1 uncultured candidatus Brocadiaceae bacterium | reverse complement strand
GTCGAGTTCGCGCTGCTGGCGTGCGGCGTGATCGCGCTGGCGTGGTTCGGCGACGCCGTGTTGTTGCCTTTGTTGCTGATCGGTCGCGAACCGGTCTGCGAGGTCGCCGATGGCGCCTGACACCGACGTGCTCGTGCTCGGCGCCGGCCCGGCCGGGAGCAGCCTCGCTGCCCGGCTGGCCGATGCCGGCTTCGCGGTCGTGCTCGCCGACAAGAAGGAGTTCCCGCGCGACAAGCCGTGCGGCGAGTTCCTGAGTCCCGAGTGCCGCCCCTACCTCGACGCGCTCGGCGTCGCCGCGACGCTGAGCGCGCGCGGCGCCCACGACGTCGTCGGCATGCGGCTGCACGGCTACGGCGAACGGGCCGTCGGCCACTTCCGCGTCGTCGGCGATCGTCCGGCCAGCGCCGGCGTCGGGCTGGCGATCCGCCGCCGCGAGTTCGACCACGTGCTGCTCGACGCGGCGCGCGCCCGCGGCGTCGCGTGGCTGCCGCGGCACACCTTCGCCGCGCTGCGCCGCGACGGCAACGGGCGCATCGTCGGCGCCGACCTTTTCGCGCCAGACGGTTCACCGCGCGCGGTGGCGGCGCGCTGGGTGGTCGGCGCCGACGGCGTGCACTCGGCGGTCGCACGCGACCTCGGCGTGCAGCGCCGCGAGGCCTGGCTCGACCAGTTCGCGCTGGTCGCCCACTTCGCCGGCGTCACGCCGCAGGCGACCGCCGAAGTGCACCTGCTGCCCGGCGGTTTCTTCGCGGCGACGACCGTCGACGCCGGCGTCTTCAGTCTGAACCTGGTGGTGCCGCGCGCCCGCCTGCGCGACCGTGCGGCGCGCGCCGACGGCTGGGACGGGTTCGTCGCCAGCCACTTCGCCGATGCGCCAGCACTCGCCGAGCGGCTGCGCGGCAGCACGCGCCTGCAGCCGTGGCGCGGCATCGGCCCGTTCGCGCACCGCACGACCGCGCAGGTCCGTCCCGGTGCGGCGCTGGTCGGCGACGCCGCGGGCTACGTCGATCCGCTGACCGGCGAAGGCGTCTACTTCGCGTTGTTCGGTGGCCGGTCGCTCGCCGAAGCGCTGGCCGCGGCGCTGCACTCCCCGGCGCGCGAACGGGCGGCGCTCGATGGCTACGTGCGCGCTCGGCGGCGGGAACTGGCGCCCCGATTGCGCGCGTCGCGCCTGCTGCAGCGGGCGCTGCGGCACCCCGCCCTCGTGCGCACGGTGTTGCGCCGTGCGGATCGCTGGCGGTGGCTGGCCGACTTCCTGGTCACGCTCAGCGGCGACACCATCCATCCCCGCGAGCTGCTGCGGCCCTCCTTCTGGCGCGCGTTCGGCGCGGCGGCGTCATGAACCGCAGCGTGTTCGATTCGCGCGTCGGCGGCCCCGTGCTGGTCGCCGCGCTGTTGTTCGCGCTGCGCGAGGGGCACACGCTGCCGCCGGTCGTGCCCGCGACCCGGCCCGCGGTGATCGAACTGCCGGCCGTCCACGCGGCGAACCCGCCGCTGCGCGACCAGGACTTCGAGCTCGATCTCGAACGCTCGACGGTGCGCTTCGCCATCGCCAGCGGCGACGGGCTGGTGCTGCTCGGCTGCACGCGCTGCGCCGGTCGCCTGGCGCTGCGCCGCGACGAACGACGGAGCCAGCTGTCGCTCGACCTCGACCTGGCGTCGTTGACGGTGCTGACGCCGGGCGCCGATCCGGGCCTGCTGCGCGAGTTGCTCGGCGTGCGCGCGGACTCCACGCTGCAATACCGTGCCGATCTCGTGCGCACCGCCGGGACCGCGCTGCCGGGCGTCCGCGAACTGCTGTGGGACGGCGCCGTGCGCTGTGACGATCGCGCCGTGCGGCAGCCGATGGTCCTGTGGCAGCCGACCCTGCCGGGCCAGCCCATGCGCCTGCAGGGCTACGGTTCGGTGTCGACCGCTCCCTACCACCTGCCGAACCCCAGCTGGTTCGGCCTGTCGCCCGCCCATGTCGTCACCCTCGGACTCGACCTCGTCTGGCGTCGCGCCGCCCCACGGTGAGCGCGTCGTTCGGCGCCGCTCGCTGCGCTGGAGCGTGGCGCTGGCCTTCCTGCCGTTGTGCATGGTGGTGGGCGTCGGCGTGCCCGTCCTGCTGCGCGACTCCCACGCGGTGCACCGCGACCTGGTGCGGATGTTCGAGGAGCTGCGCGAGGTGTCGATCGCCCGCTCGATCACCGACGAGCTGCGCGGCATCGCGCAGTGGGTCTCGGCCGCGCCCGAAGCCCGACCGGTGACGCACGCGCTGGTGTTCGCCGACGTGCGGCAGCACTTCGCGGCGGCGCTGGCCGCGCAGCGTCGCTTCGGCAACAGCCAGGATCCGTCCGCGGCGGCGCACGAACAGGAAGAGGACGACCTGATGTCCAGCCTGGCCACCGACCTCGACACGCTCGGGCGCGAGCTGGCGACGGCGGCGACGCTCGGGCAGGTGAAGGCATCGCTCGCCGCTGCGACGCACACCGTCGAATCGGTGGCGCGGGCGGTCGAAGGCGAGAGCCACGACGCCGGCGTCCAGGTCGACGAGCGCAGCCGCGCCGTATCGCGCTTCGTGCTGCTGTTCGGGGTCGCGACGGCGGTCACGCTGGCCGCACTCGGGATCCTGCTGCGCCGTCGGGTGCTGTTGCCGGTGCGCGACCTCGAGGACCGGGTCGCCAAGCTCGCCAGCGGGCAGCCCGACCGCGGCCCGGGTGTGCCCAGCCGTGACGAACTCGGTGCGCTCGCCGACGCCTTCACGGGCATGGCGACGCAGCTCGAGCAGCATCGCAGCGAGCTCGAACAGCGGGTCGCGCAGCGGTCGCGCGAGGTGCTGCGCAGCGCCCGTCTCGCCCAGCTCGGCACGCTGGCTGCCGGCGTCGCGCACGAGATCAACAACCCACTGGCGAGCATCGTCGCCTGCGCCGAAGGCCTGCTGCGCGCCCGTCACGGCGACGAGGATCCCGAACAGGTCCGCGAGTACCTGGAGATCATCCGCAAGGAAGCGATGCGCACGCGGGACATCACCACCCGCCTGTTGCGCCTGGCGCACCACGGTCCGGGCCGTCGCGAAGCGATCGACCTCGCCCACGAGATCCGCGACATCGTGCCGCTGTTCGCGCACCAGTGCGAGGATGCCGGGGTGCGCATCGACCTGCGGCTGGCGGACGCGGACACCGGGTTCCTCGGCGACGCCGCCGAGTGGCGGCAGGTCCTGCTGAACCTGGTGCGCAATGCGCTCGACGCCTCGCCGCGCGGCAGCGCGATCACGATCGAGGCGTTCGCGCGCGATGGCGACGTCCACCTGCTGGTCCGCGACCAGGGCCCCGGCATCGCCGAGGCGGATGTGGATCGCGTGTTCGAGCCCTTCTACACGACCAAGGGGCCGGGCAGCGGCACCGGGCTCGGCCTGAGCATCGTCCACCGGATCGTCACGGCGCACGGCGGCAAGGTCTCGGTCGAGGCCAATCGACCACACGGTGCCTGCCTGCACGCCGCCGTGCCGGCCGCGCCGCATGGCTAGCCGACATGTCTCAGCAACCGGCGGTCAGGCCGTCGCCGTCAGTTGCCGACCAGGGCCTCGACGCGGTTGCTGAACGTGAAGCCGAGCGGGTTCGACAGGTCCAGCACCGCGAGCTGGCTGGTCAGCTGCGTGCCGAGCACGGCCGGGTTCTCCGGCAAGGCGAGCGCGAACGCGGCGTCGCCGAGCGCGTCGGCGATGCCGAGCAAGGCGTCGACCCACACCACTTCCAGCGTGCAGCCGGGCGCACCGAGCGTCGTCAGGTCGATCGCCGTCGACTGGAAGCCGAAGGCATGGAAGGCGAAGCCGCCGGCGCCGAGGCTGCTGCCGCGCAGCGACCAGGTCGTGCCGATCGTCGGCCGTTCGAGCCGCAGCGGCGCGCCGGGGCCGACGCCGGTGGTTGCGACATCGAGATGGCGGCCGCCGCAGCCACCGGCGAACACCGCGGCGCGGGCCAGCGTCGACGTGTGGACGTCGAGGTAGTAGCTGCCGGCGATGCTGCCGCTCCAGCCGCGGATCGCCAGGTGGTAGATGCCGGCGGGCAGCGCCGCGTCGAGCGCGGCGTCCCAGACGCCGAAGTTGCTGGAGGCGTACGGGCCGGCGAGCAGTTGCGGCGACGCGCTGCCGTCGAACAGGTAGAGCAGCGGGTCGTCCATGCGCGGCGTGACCGGATGCGTCGGCGTCGCGTCGACGCGCACCTGCAGGTAGGTGTCGTTCAGCAGCACGAGGCGGTAGAAGTCCCAGTCGCCGGCGGGGCCGGTGGTCGAGATCGCGCCGCTGCAGCGCGCACCGCCGAACACCGCGGTCGCCGTGCCGCCGGAACGCGGGTCGTTGTTCTCGGCGCTCTCGACCACCGAGCTGCCGGGCGCGGGCAGCGTCTGCGACGTGGCGCGGCGGACGTCGAGGGCGTAGCTGCCGGCGACGGCGTGCGTGCCACCGCCGACGGCGAGGTAGTAGGTGCCGGCCGCCAGCCGCGGCATCAGCAGCTCCGCGTACCAGGCCATGCCGACCCCGTCGTCGGCATCGGCGAGCCAGCCGCCCGTCGCATCGTAGAGCGCCAGCGTCGTATCGCCGGCTTCGGCGCCGAGCCCCGGCGTGGTGCGCGCGTGCAGGTCGCTCGTCGCCGTCAGCGTGACGCGGAACCAATCGACGTCGCCGGGTGTGGCCAGCGTGCCGAGCACTTCGGCACCGACCGTGAGGACGGTGGCGGTGGTGGTCGAGTCGTTGGGCTCGGGACCTTCGGCCACCTGCTGTGCGGTCAGCGAGGCGGCGAGCAACGGCGGGAACAGCCAGACGAACGGGCGGCGCATGGGCCGTGGACGATAGCGCCGTCGGGCGGCCGTGCACCTCCACGTTCCGGGACCGCCGTGCGGTCAGGGTTTGCGCTTGGACCGCTCCTTAAGGATCCGCCCGGCCGGATCGATCGCGTACTCGCCTTCGCCGACCGCCAGCTCGCCACCCTCTGGGACACGTCCGAAGCCGAAGTCCGC
>CAYMRG010000426.1:0-4999 GCA_964392555.1 uncultured candidatus Brocadiaceae bacterium | reverse complement strand
CAGCCAGCCGAGCTACAGCGAATTCGACTCGAGCGTCAGCGGCGGCGCCGACGGCACGAGGAAGAACCGGCCGATGTAGACCTGGCAGCGCGACCCGTCGTCGCGCTCGAACGTGTAGCTGCCTTCCATCGTCCCCCAGGTGGTCGCGATCGGGCAGTAGCTGACGTAGCTGTAGCTCTCGCCGACGCCGAGCTTGGGGTATTCGCCGATCACGCCGCGGCCGCGCACGTCCTCACGCCGGCCGTCGCTGTCGACGATGATCCAGTGCCGCGCCAGCAGCTTCGCGGGCGCGCTGCCGACGTTGGTCATCGTGATCTTGTAGCGGAACACGAACCGGCGGCTGTCCGGCTCGGACTCCTTGGGCAGGAACTCGGCCGCCGCGCGGATGCGGATGCCGTCGGTGGTCTTGTCCGAGTGTGGCGTGGTCGGCATGGCGGCTCTGGTCCGCCTGAGGATAGGGATCCGGGGGTCGAATGCGACCCCCGAAGGCCGTTCGGGCGGCAGTTCTTTGGCCGCGGCGCTGCGTCTGGCCAGAGGGCGCCGTCAGTGGTGTTCGTCCGCTTCGCCACCGCGGTGGAAGCGGAACTTGCCGTCCGCCGCCGACAACTCGAAGTGGTCGCCTTCGACGACTCCGGTCCAGGTGTCGGCCTTGCCCTCGCCCGCAAGCTTGCAGTGCACCGTGACGGTGCGGCTCGCCGCGTCCCAGGCGTAGGTGCCATCGACGTGGTCGTGCGTACCATCGGGGCGCGGCGCGGTGTGCAGTTCCAACTTGTCGCTGCCACCATCGAACTCGAGGAACATGCCCTTGGCAGCGCCGGGCAGCTCTTGGGACCAACCACCCGCGAGCGGATGTTTGGTGCCACACGCGGCGAACAGGAGCAGGACGGGGATCAGTCGGGATGTACGCATGGGTCGGTGCTGGGCAGGGATGCGGGCAAGGGCTGGCCATTGTCGCCGCGGCGTGGTCACGAAGCACTACGGCAGATGTCCCCGCCGCACCGGAGGCCCCCCCCGGTCCGGCAGTTGCTTTGCCGCGGCGTTCCCCCAGCAAAAACGCAACCACGGACCCTGCGCATGTTCCGAACGCTCCTCCCCGTCCTCCTGCTACCGCTGCCGCTCGCGGCGCAGATCGTCAACCCCGCCGACCACCAGCAGCCGCCCGAGTCGTCGCCGCAGAACCCGCCGGTGGTCGTCGAGGGCCGCCGCGTCTCCGAGTTCCGCGAGGAGGACCGCATCGGCAGCTACCAGCAGCCCGAGTGGACCTCGCACCGCCGCTTCGCCGAGACGCGCGTCTACGTGCGGCCCGAAGGCACCGCGGAGTTCGAGTACTGGCTGGTGCCCGAGACGCCGAGCGGTGGCGGTTCGACCGAGACCAAGACGCAGTACGAGTTCGAGTTCGGCCTCCCCTACCGCTGCCAGCTCGACCTCTACCTGGTCGCGCACGAGGACGGCAACGAGGGCGCGATGACGTTCGACGAGCAGAAGCTCGAGATCCGCCACGCGCTCGCCGACTGGGACGAGATCTGGGGCAACCCGACGATCTACCTCGAATGGTCGGCGCGCAACGAAGCCCCCGACCACATCGAGGCCAAGCTGCTGTTCGGTGGCGAGGCCGCGCCGAGCTGGCACTGGGGCGCCAACCTCGTGTTCGAGCATGAGACCGGCGGCAACCAGGAGAACGGCTACGAGATCACGGCCGGTGTCAGCAAGACGATCGAGGACCAGAAGCTGTCGGTCGGCGCCGAGGTCAAGGCGGCCTGGATCGACGACAAGACCGACCGCGGCAACTACGCCAACGAAGTGCTGCTCGGCCCGAGCTTCCAGTTCCGGCCGCTGCCGAACACGCACCTCGACATCGCGCCGCTGTTCGGCCTGACCGACGAATCGCCCGACGCGAAGCTGACCCTGGTGTTCGGCTGGGAGTTCTGACGGCCGAGTGCTTTGACGGTTCGGGCCTGCGGGCCCACAATGGCCCGTCCGCCGTGTTGCCGTTCGCCGACCTGCTGACCCGCGCCGCCCGTCGCGCCCTGACCGCCTCCGTGCTGCTGCACGGCGCCGGCATCGCCGCGGTCGTGCTCGGGGTGGTCGCGGTGCGCTTCGCGCCGCAATGGGACGGCGACCGCCGCGCGCCGGCGCAGCTCAGCCTCGCCGTGGCCGAGGTCAACGACCCGACACCGCCGAGCGAGCTGCCACCGCCGGCGGTCACGATCGAACCGAGCGAGGAGCCGCCGCCGGTCGAACCGATCGTGCCGCTGCCCGAAGCAGCCGCGGCGCCAACCGACGAAGGCCTCCTGCCGGCACCACCCCCACCCTCGGCCCAGCGACCGCCGCGCCCGGAGGAACTGACGCGGCCATTGCGCGCAACCGCGGCGAAGCCCGCAGCCGTGGCCGTGGCGACCGAGGTCGCGCCCGAACCGGCGGCGGCGACGCCGGCCGCACCGACCGGTGCCGACGTCGAACCTTCGCCGCTGCCCGGCCAGAACGCTCCGCCCACCTACCCGTGGGTCGCGTGGCGCCGCGGCATCGCGGGCACGGTGACGGTCGTGCTCGAGATCGACCGTGCCGGCGCGGTGCTCGCCGCGCACGTCGTCACGTCGTCGGGCAGCAGCCTGCTCGACGACGCCGCGCTGCAGGCGCTCGCGCAGTGGCGGTTCCCGGCCGCCGGCCTCGATCGACCGGCCGTGCGCACGCACCGCCAGGACGTCGCATTCGTGCTCACCAGCCGCTGAGTGCGCGGCGCGGCGGTTACTTGCGGCGGAAGACGACCTTCATCGTCTGGCCTTCTTCCACCTTGCTCAGCGTGATGACGCCATCGACCAGGGTGCCGGTCTCCGCCTCTTCCTTGCCGTCCTTCTCCTTCATCGTCAGCGTCAGCTTGTCGCCTTCGAGCGCCCACTTGCCGGTGGCGGTCATGTCCATCATCGGCGGCATCTTCATCGTCATCGTCGCCGCATGGTCGGCCGTCAGATCCAGCGCGCCGGTCAGCGAGGCCAGCATCTTGTCGAGCATCTCGGCGGGCATCTTCGAGCCGTTGGGAATGTTCGACTTGAAACTCTCCTTGTCGATCTCGTAGTGCCCGGCGGCGGTGGCGCCGCCGCAGGCGGCGAGGGCAAGGAGGCTGCAGACGGAGAACGTGGCGAGCAGGTTGCGCATGGTGGCGAAGCATGCCGGGAACGACCGGCCGACGCCAGCGACCGCGCCGCGATCAGGGCCGCGGGAACAATTGCCTCACCGCGCCGGTGGCCACGGCGACCCGCAGGATCCGCGCGCCGCTCTGGACGAGGATCGTGTCGGCGTCGAGCCACGCCAGCAGGTGGTATTCGTGCCGCCACCAGCCGTCGTGCGGCAGCACGGTGCGCAGCGTCGCGGTCGCGGTGTCGAGCAGGACGAACGCGGCGCGGTCGTGCCGCGAGGTCGCGAGCCAGATGCGACCCGCGGGGTCGCGCGGCAGCAGCGACTGCATCCCCAGGAACTGGGCGGCGAAGTCCGCGCGACCGTTGCTCGGCGCATCGGCCGGCCAGGCGAGGTCGCTGCGCGTGCGCGCGGCGACGTCGTAGAGGAACAGACGCGGGGTGGTGACGCCGCGGACGAAATGCTGTTCGCACAGCAGCCGGTCGTCGTCGTAGAGGCCGAGCACATAGGCGCCCTTCAACCCGGCAACCTCTGCCTCGGGCTGGTCCTCATCCGCCTCCAACCACTTGCCGACCTGCACGTTCGCCTTCGACAGTTCGTAGACCTGTCGGCCGCGCACGATGAACAGGCGGCTGTCCTCCGCGCGCGCCGGCAGCAACCGCCGAGAGGTGAAGTCGAGCACCTGCCGGTTCGCATCCGGACCGAGCCAGACGCTGGCGCCGTGGCCGATCGCGCGACCAACGCTGCGGAGCCCTGGCAGCGCCACGCGGTCGACCGTCCCGTCGGCGTTGGCGAAGCACGCCGCCTGGTCCTCGAACCAGACGAGGCTGCCACCTGGCGCGCGGAACGGGCTCAACGCGCGCTGCTCCGCGGCGACGGCCGTCGTCTGCGCCGCATCGAGTTCGGCGCGGTACGTCTTCGTGCTCCACGGCACCGTGCAGCGGGTGCCGGTCACGAGGTCCAAGAGCTCGTGCCGCAGCAACGTCTCACCGCCGGTCTCGTAGTCGTAGAGTCGCCACCACCGCCCCTGGTTGCCCGTCCAGTGGTGGACCCACAGCAACTCCGTGTCCAGGTGCGCCCGGATCGAACCGAGCTGCTCGGCCTCGCCGGTCGCGAGGTCGATGCGCAACGGCACCGTCTCGTAGTCGTACGACACGTTGCCGACCGCGACCGCGAAGCGCCCATCGGGCGACAACCCGCGCACGTCGCAGCGTTCGAGCTGCTGCAGGTCGGGGTGGTGGTAGTGCCACGCCTGGACCGCGAGCCAGCTCCCGGGCGGCACCGCCGCGACCGCGACCGCCGCGAGGCCGAAGCGCGCCGAGCGCAGCGGCCCGCCGCCGCGCCGGCCGAGCAGCCACGACGCCGCCACGACGCCGAGCCCGGCCGCCGGCAGGTAGCCGAGCCAGCCATGCCACGGCAGGTCCTTCTCGAGGCCGGGGCTCTGCCGCAGCACGGCCACGAGGCCGATGCTCAGCAAGAGCGCGAGCAGGACCGTGCCGCCGATCGCCATGCGACCACCGGGCAGCCACGTGCCGACCGCCCAGACCCAGGTCGACGCCAGCAGGGCCAGGCCGCAGGCGACCAGCGTCGCGTTGCCGCCGAACGTCACGCTGCCGTCCCACCACCACGTGAACAGGCCGTCCCACGTGGCGCCGCGCAGCGTCACGTAGAGCTCGCCGACGGCGAGGCCGAGCACCGGCATCGCCACCGCGACCAGCGTGACGAACAGCAGCTTGCCGAGGAACGACGGCAGCAGCGCGCCGGGCAACCGCCGCACGAACAGGTCGTCCTTCGCGCCGAACTCGCCGCGCACGAGCTGCGGCACCGCGAACAGCACGACGCCGATCACGCCGGCGGCGACGAACCA
>CAYMRG010000425.1:0-5010 GCA_964392555.1 uncultured candidatus Brocadiaceae bacterium | reverse complement strand
TGGCCTGGCCGGCGACGTCGGTGAAGAACTAGAGCACGCCACCGCCATTGCCACCGGCGAACGGGCTCGCGCCGTCACCGCCCTCCGACGTCACCGGGCCATACTTGCCGGTGATCGTCCAGGTCGCGATGCCGTCGGCGAGCGCCTTCTCGTACTTGACGTCGAAGGCCTTGCCGGGCGGATCCATGTGCAGGATGTTGAAGTCCTTGTTGCGCGGCGAGGTCACCGTCACCTTGAAGTCGCGCGACTCGTTCCAGGTCATCTTGTTGAGCTGGACCTCGCTGGGCGAGATGACGAACTGCAGCGCCCCCATCGCGAACCAGCGCAGCTTCAGGTGCGACAGCGCCGGGTCGGTCGAGTGGATGTCCAGCGACGCTTCCTTGCGCGTCTGGACGTTGTGCATGTCGAGGTGGATCTCGATCTCGCCGGCTTCGTGCGGCTCGATCGCGATCTTGGTCACCGGTTCGAGCTTGTCGACGCCATCGGCGCCGCGCGTGATCCGCTGCAGCACCGAGCCCTGCTGCTTGGTCAGCTGGTAGCGGCGGTCGCCGATGCGGATGATCGCCCGCGAGCACTGGCAGCTGCCGGTCAGGTTGCTCCACTCGACCGTGTCGTCGGTCGGGTTCTTGAACGGGAACGTGCCGGTCGCCTCGCCCTCGCCGAAGTAGGTGCCGAGGTCCTTGACCGTCTCGGGAAACCACGTGTTGCCACCGGATTGCGGCGCACCTTCGAGGTGCTCCGGCGGCTGCGCCTCGGGCCGGGCGACCTTGGCGGGCGCCGGTTTGGTGTCCGAACCCTCCTGGGCAACCGCGGGCGAGAGGAGGCAGACACCGGCCAGGGCGGCGGCCGAAGCAAGGCCGAGACGCGAGACGAATGGGATCATGATGGGCTCGAACTCGAGGGTTCCGGGGCGACGCGGCGCCACCCCGCGCGAGGCGGCGCAGCAGTATAGCCACGTGCGGACGGGAAAACTCCTGGATGCGGCAACCGCTCCCGCGCCGGGACGCGCCGCGCCGGTCGGCAGGACACCGATCCCGCGCTGGCGCCGGACGGACCGCCGCAGCACGATGGCCCGCCATGCGCTGCCGCCTCCTCGCCCTCGGCGTCCTGCTGCTGCCGCTCGGCGGCTGCTGCTCGCTGGCCCGCTTCTTCTGCGGCCCCGACAAGACCCCCTGGGTCTCGATCGACTACGGTTCGCCGGAGGCGGCCTGCGCGACGTTGCTCGAGGCGCTGCGCCGCGACGACCCGGAGATCGTCTACCGCAGCCTGAGCCTGCGCTACCAGCGCAGCCTGGGCATCGACAAGCTCAGCGCCGAGCTGGCCTGGCCGAAGATCCGCGAGCAGAACCCCGGCCTGCACGTCGCCGGCTACGCCAAGGTGCCGCCGGCGCAGCGCTTCGGTGCCGACCGTGCGCGCATCGATCTCGACGTCGAGGGCCACCCGGTGCGCGTCGAACTGGTCCGCCAGGCCCTGTGGGAGCTGGTCTACCGGCGCCCGAACGGCAGCGAGGGCCTCGGCGGCGCGGTGCTCGCCGACTGGAGCAAGCTCGCGCGGATCGAGGACCTCAAGGATCCGGACGACCCGCAGCAGTTCGCCGAGCGCTCGCAGATCTGGATCGCGCCGCTGGAGTTCGCCCACGACAACCTCGACCGGGTGCCGCTCGAGGCGATCGAACACGTGGCGCTGACCCACCGCTGGAAGGTCGACCACCTGCAGATGCTCGACGGGGCGTGAGCCCCGCGAGCGGCGGCGGCGACCGGGTCGTTACTTCGTCAGCGACTCGTGCGCCAGCACGCGCACCGTCGCACCGCGCGGCAGAATTTTGAACAGCTCGGCGATGTCCGGCGCCAGCATGCGGATGCAGCCGGCCGAGGACATCGTGCAGATCGTCTCCGGCATCGGCGTGCCGTGCGCGCCGTAGCCGGTGTAGCTGTCGTGGCCGAACTTGATGAAGTACTCGCCGAGGATGTTGTCCGGATGGCCGTACGGAATCCGCTGGCCGTTCGGCGCCGTCCACTCGGGATGCTCCTGCTTGGCGACCACCTTGAAGTCGGTGACCGGTGTGTGGTCGTCGGCGCCGTGACCGACCCAGTAGAGGCGCAGCAGCGATTCGCCGACGTAGACCGCCAGCCCGTAGCTGCGCTTCTCGAGCACCGCCATGACCGGCTCGATCGGCACCTTGACCTTCTGACCGACCTGCACGACGTTCGGGTTGCTGATGCGGTTCAGCAGCGCGAGCAGGCCGTCCTCGACCAGAATGCCTTCCTTGCGGAACTTGCTCGCCACCTTCGCCAGCACCTCGCCCGAACCGATCGTGTAGCTGCGCGCCCCGGCGACGTTGGCCGGGTTGCACAGCCAGCGATCGACGCGCACGCGATGCTGCTTGTAGGCCTCGTCGACGAAGGCGCGCTGCACCGTGTCGCCCTTGTCGATGCGGCCGCGCAGGCAAAGCGCCAGCAGTTGCGAGCCGGCGGCCAGCGCTTCGGGGTCGGGCAGCGCCATCGCCGCAGCCAGCACCTTGGTCGCCTGCGCCCGGCCGTCGGCCGAGTGCAGGAACGAATTGTCCTGACCGAGACCGGCGAGGCCGGTCGCGAAGTCGTCGACCGGCCGGGCCACCGCGTCGACCAGTTGCTGGCGCGCGTTGCCGCCGATGCCGAGGGCCAGGGCCGTGTAGGCGTGGCGCAGGGCGGTCGGGTCGTTGGCGCGGGCCTTGGCGACCGTGTCGGCGACGTCGACCTCGCCGCGCAGCGCCGCGGCCGGCAGGGCCGCTGGTTCGTGAGCCGGCGTGGCGGCCGGCGCGGGTTCGCGCGCCGTCAGCGGCCCATCGTTGGCACCGGACGCGGTGCGCGGCGGAACCGCCGCGGCATCGTCGCCGTGCAGCATGGCGCCCAGACCACCGGCCGTCGTCGGGCCGGCGGCGCCGGCCGGACCGCCGGTCGCGGGACCGGGATTGCCCGCACCGGTCTTCGCCGCCACTTCATCGCCGCGCCAGGCCGTGTAGCCCCACCAAGCGAGGGCCGCCACGACGATGCCGAACAGGAACTGCTTCATACCACCTCCGAAGGCGTCGCCGGGACGCCGACCGCCGCCGCACCCGATCCAGGCGCGCACGAAGACTCCGCCGCGGTGACCGCCGCAGTGGCCGACTGAAGGTAGCGCCGGCAGGCGGGAAATCGAGAGGCTCCGCTCCGCGAGGGCCGTCGACGGAGGCCGGTTGAACCCTTGGGTTCAGGTGGGCACCCCCCGGGGCATTTGGGTGCAAGCCGGCGGCGCCCCGGAGGACGCCGTCTCATGCTCCCGCCTGGCCCTCAGGGTCGGCACCCGGCGAATGGTCATCGGTTCAACTTTGTGGCCCGCGTGCAGAGACGAGAACCGCAGAGCGGAGCATCCCGAAGGAAGCTGAGCAGTCTACACCGACACCGGGCCACCGCGCCACCGGCGTTCGCGCGGTCAATCCCAGCGGTTCTTGGCGATCGCGGCGAGCACCCTCTCGGCCGCGGCCACCGCCGCGACGCCATCCTGGCCGGTGACGCGCGGCACGCCGCGGTCGCGGACGCACTGCACGAACGACTCGAGCTCGTCCTGCAGCGGGTTCCCGCTGTCGAGCACGAGGTTCTCGACCTGCAGCAGCCCGTCGAAGACGAACTTCCACAGGTCGCCCATCTGCGCGCGGTCGAGCCGTTCGACGTCGAGCTGGCCGAAGTCCCAGCCCGGCGCCTTGCGCACGACCATGCCCTGCGACGTCTGGAAGTCGAGGCTGGCGTAGCCCTCGCGCGAGAACACGCGCATCTTGCGCAGCGGCTTCAGCGCGACGCGGTTGGCGGTCAGGTGCGCGACGGCGCGGTTCTCGAACTTGATGATCGCCGACGCCATGTCCTCGGCCGGCGTGAACACCGCGCCGCCGAACGCCTCGACCGAGACGATCGGGCTCTGCACGAGCGCCAGCACCAGGTCGAGGTCGTGGATCATCAGGTCGAGCACGACGCCGATGTCCGTGCTGCGGAACGAGAACGGCGCGAGCCGATGCGACTCGATGTAGCGCGCGCTGCGGCCGATGCCCTCGATCGCGCGCAGCGCCGGGTTGAAGCGTTCGACGTGGCCGACCTGCAGGATGCGACCGTGCTGCGCCGCGAGGTCGACGATCGCCTGGCCGTCGGCGACCGTGCGCGCGATCGGCTTCTCGACCAGCACGTCGACGCCGTTGGCCAGGAAGTCGCTCGCGACCGCGCGGTGCAGCCGCGTCGGCACCACCACCGAGACCGCGTCGACCTTGCCGAGCAGCTCCCGGTGGTCCGCGTAGGCGGGCACGCCCCAGGTCGCGACCGCGTGCTCGCGCGCGGCCTCGGTCGGGTCGGCGACGCCGACCAGTTCGCAGGTGCCGTGCGCCTTGGCGAGTGCCTGCAGGAGCCGGGCGTGGTGCTTGCCGAGGTGGCCGACACCGACCACGCCGATGCGGACCGGGGATTGGGGAGCCATCAGCGCATCACCATCAGCGGGTCGTCCTCAGGCGTCGACGAGCGTGAACTTCAGCTCGGCCTCGGCGACCAGCCGGCCGGCGACCTTGCAGCGCGCACGGACGTGGCCGACCTGCGGCTTGGCGCGGATCGTCTCGACCTCGATGCGGAGCTGGTCGCCGGGGACGACCGCGCCGCGCAGCTTGACCTTGTCGATGCTCCAGAGCACGGCGAGCTTGCCGGTGTTCTCCAGCTTGCGCAGCAGCAGCACGCCGGCGAGCTGCGCCATCGCCTCGAGCTGCAGCACGCCCGGCATGATCGGCTGCTCGGGCCAGTGCCCCTGGAAGAACGGCTCGTTGATCGTGACGTTCTTGATCGCGACCGCACGCTGGAAGCCGTCGAGCTCGATCACACGATCGATCAGGAGGAACGGATAGCGGTGCGGCAGCAGGTTGAGGATCTGCCGGATGTCGAGGCCCGAATCGGTCGGCGCCTCGCCCTGCTCCTGCTCGCGCTCGCGTTCCTCGAGGATCCGCTGCACCAGCGCCATGTTGAG
>CAYMRG010000424.1:0-5019 GCA_964392555.1 uncultured candidatus Brocadiaceae bacterium | reverse complement strand
ATGCGGCGACGTGTAGACTCCGACCTGCCGCCCGGCGACGTCGCCGAGCGCGGCGAGGAACGCGCAGGTCGAGCCCTTGCCCTTGCTGCCGCCGACCTGCACCGCGGGCCGCGGCGGTGCCGGCGCGTCAGGCCGGGCGAGCTGCGCCCGCATCGTCGCCAGGTCCCAGAGCCGGCGGTCGGGCCGCAGCCGCTCGTAGTTGACCAGTTGGGACAGGAATGGTGCGAGTCGTTCGGCGGCGTGGTCCAAGAGAAATCGGCAGCCCCCTGGGCGAACGGGGGACTTGTCGCAACACTACCGCCACACCGCTTCGGAGGTATCTGCATGCGCGTCTGCTTTCCCTTCGTCCTCGCCACCGTGATCGCTGCCGGCCTGCTGCCGGCGCAGCAAGGCGGCGATGGCGGCCCGCGGCGAGGTGGCCGCCGTGAGCCAGTCACCGTCGAACTGCAGAACCTGACCTTCGCCGAGAAGACGTTCCACAGCGAGGCGGTCGACGCCGACGCCCCGTACGGCGTGTTCCTGCCCAAGGGCTACGACGCGCCCGAGAACAAGGACGTGCGCTACCCGCTGGTGATCTGGCTGCACGGCATGTTCGAGGACCACCTGCGGTTCCACGATCGCGGCGGGGCCGCCGTGCTCGACAAGGCGGTCGGCGACGGCAAGCTGCCGCCCTGCGTGTTCGTGACGCCGAATGGCGGCCGCACGACCCTCTACGTCAACCGCAAGGACGCGCGCTGGGAGGACATGATCACCAAGGACCTGCTCACGCACCTCGAGCAGACCTACCGGATCCGGCCCGAACGCGACCAGCGCGCGATCATGGGCGTCAGCATGGGCGGCATGGCCGCGCTGCGCATCGCCTTCGCCGACCCGGAGAAGTTCGGCGCCGTCGCGGTCCACAGCAGCGCGGTGTTCGGCGAGGACCCGGAACAGCTCCCCGACCGGATGAAGGGCATGGTCAAGCAGCTCGGCCTCGACGAGGTGTTCGGTGACCCGATCCAGAAGGAGCCATGGCAGAAGGCCAACCCGCTGTGCCTGGCGATGGACCTCGACGCGAAGAAGCTGCACGGCCTGCGCATCTACTTCGATGCCGGCACCAAGGACCGCTACCACTTCGACGCGGGCAACCTGCTGCTGCACGAGGCGCTCGACAAGCGGCACATCGCGCACACCTGGCGCCTGATCGAAGGCGGCGGCCATTCGTGGGGCTCCAACTTCGAAGACCAGACGCTGCCGTTCTCGTTCGCGATGGTCGGCGAGATGTTCCTGGCCGGAACGGGCAAGGCCGGCGGCCTCGACCTCCTGAAGGGTGCGCTCGATGGCAAGGGCGGCGCCGAAGAGAAGCACGAGGAAGGCAAGGGCAGCGGTCACTGACGACACCCCGGTCGCATGGCCGGTTGGCAGACCGATCCGCGAGAATTCCGCGACGGGCCGCGAAGAGCACGCGCATCCCGGCCGATGAGGCCGACTAGTAGGCGGTGTCTCCGGACGCCGCCTCGGCTCCAGGGGCTGCGACCCATGTTCAACCTCGAACACCGCGTGCGCGTCTTCGTCTTCCAGGTCCTCGACCGCCGGGCCGAGTTCCTGTTGCTGCGGCACAAGCCGCGCGAGGAATGGCCACTGGGACCGGTGGTCGGCACGGTCACGCCGGGCGAGAAGCTCGAGGACGCGATCCGCCGCGAGGTGCTGGCCGAAACCGGTCTGCGGCGGCCCGTGCACCTGCGCGAGCTGCTGCAGCCGCAGAAGGAGCTGTTCGGCGACGACGGCCTGATCGAATGGCCCTACGCCTGGCAGGCCGGCACCCCCAGCGAACCCGTGACCCAGTTGCACCCCGGCCCCATGATCGGTGAACTGCACTGGATGGCGTTCGAGGAGGCATTCCGCACCCTCGAGAACCCGACCGACCGCGACGCGCTGGTGCGCCTGCAGCTGACCCTGCAATAATCCGCTGCCGTTTCCGCGGTTGCCTCGTATAGCTGCCCCCGACCCGCACCCGGGTCGGCGCCGCTTGCGCCACCCACCCCTCTGGGTGCACTCTCCGCCCCCCCATGAGCGACGACCCGAAGACCAAGAACCCGGACGAACCCCTGGCCGACGGCCGCCTGCCCAGCTCGTCGATGCGCAGCTATGCGCTGCTGACGAACGAGCTGAAGAACCTCTACATGGGCTTCTACAAGGCGACGTACGGCAAGTCGAAGATCGACCTGAAGACCAAGGAGTTCATCGCGATCGCCGCAGCCCTTACTTCGGGCTGCAAGGGTTGCCTCGAAGGCCACCTGAAGAAGGCGAAGCGCGAGGGCGCGACCAGCGAGGAGATCGCGGAGGTCATCGCGATCACCCTCGGCGTCAATGCGGCCACGATCGTCGACCGGTCGGACATCGCCAACTTCCACCTCGGCGGACTGTTCGAGAAGCCGGGCAGCTGATTCGGCGCAGATTCTTCGCCGATACTTCGCCAGCGCAGTCAACCGACCGGGCGAGCGGACCGTTATCCTGGCCCGCACATGCACGGTTCCTCGCGCACCCAGATCCTGCCGCCGTTGCCGCCGGTCGCGAAGTTCGTCCTGCTCGGCGTCTTCGTCGCCTTCGCCGCCTACGTCGTGATGTTCCTCGAGCGCAGCGGCCCCGCCGTGCCCGAGGTCCCCGAACCACCACCGGCCCAGGTGACGGTGCCGCAGCTCGATCGCGAGCTGCTGGCCAAGGCGCAGGACGGTTCGCGCGAGCAACGACTGTTGACCGAGGTGGAGCCGTTCCGGCATCTGCTGCAGGTGGCAATCGACGTCACCCCGACCGTCGCCACCGCGCTCGGCATGCCCGAGCAGCCGGTGGCGGTCGCCGAGTTGCGCGCCGACCACGAACGCTGGCGTAGTCAGTGGTTGTGGTATGCCGGCGTTCTCGAAGAACTCAGCGACCCACGCCCCGGGCACCCGATCCCCGGCCTGTCGATCTACGAGGCGACCATCCGCCTCGACGACGGCAACCAGGTGTTCGCTGCGTTCTCGAACCCGCCGGACAAGGCGATCCGGATCGGCAGCTGGGTGCGCAGCGAGGGATTCCTGATGAAGCTGCGCGACACCAACTACCCGCGCGAGATCGCCGAGGCGCCGCTGCTGGTCGGCCGGCAGCTGCAGCTCGACTACAAGCCGTGGGGCAAGATCACCGAACTCGACCATGCGCTGCTGGACACCATCGACGACCAGCAGTTCTGGCCCGGCTCGCTGTCGTTCCGCCACGTCGACGAGGATCAGACCGAGGTGCTCTGGCATCTCGCCGCCTACGCCCGGGACACGCAGGATCGCTGGTCGTTCGCGAAGTGGCGCAAGGTCACCGCGCTGAACGTCACCGACGTCTACGACAAGGTGAGGGAGAACGCGCTGCCGCGCGGCGAGCCGATGCGCATCCTCGGCACGCTGGTCGTCAAGCACACGATCGCGGCGCCGCCGAACCCGGCCGGCGTGAAGTACTGGACGAGCGCGCTGGTCCAGGCGCGCGACTTCGGCGGCCACGTGATCCCGATCTGGATCCCGGATCGCGCCGACGACGTGCCGCTGCGCTCGTCGGTCGAGGTGGGCTCCTTCTACTACCGCTGGTACTGCTACGACACCGAGAAGCAGCGCATCCGCGTGCCGCTGTTCGTTGCCGCGAAGCTGACCAAGTTCGAGCTGAAGACCGACGAGACGATGAAGGCCGTGGGCCTGACCCTGCTCGTTTTGCTGTGCGGCCTGATCGTGCTGTTCTGGTGGACCCAACGGCGGCAGGCCGGGCAATCGCTGGCCCACTCCCGCCACCTCGACGACCGGCGGCGCAAGCGCCGCGAGCAGGCCCTCGCCGCCGACGCGACGCCCCAGCCGTGACCGAGCTCCGCTGCCAGCCGGCCGGCGAAGGATCGAGCACGATCCGCATCGGCCGCGGTCTCGCCGCCGACCTCGCGGGTTGGCTCGGCGATCGCCGCGCCTTCGTCTACCGCGACCCGGCGATCGCGCGCGAGCGCCTGCCGGGGCTCGCCGGCCCCGAGCTGGTCGCGCCCGCCGGCGAGGCCGGCAAGACGCTCGCCAACTGCGAGCGCCTGCTGCGCGCGATGGTCGCCGCCGGCCTCGACCGCACGAGCCTGCTGCTGACGGTCGGCGGTGGCGCGGTCGGCGACCTCGGCGGCCTGGCCGCATCGCTGTTCCTGCGCGGCATCGAACTGTGGTCGTGCCCGACGACCCTGCTGGCGATGGTCGACAGCGCGGTCGGCGGCAAGACCGCGGTCAACCTTCCCGAAGGCAAGAACCTCGCCGGCACGGTCCACCCCGCGAGCCTGGTCGTCGTCGACGTCGATTTCGCCGCGACCCTGCCCGAGGCCGAGTTCCGCAGCGGCCTGGCCGAGGTCGTCAAGATGGCGATCGGCCGGGACGCCGGGCTGTTCGCGCTGCTCGAGCGCGAACGCAACGGCGTGCTCGCGCGCGACCCCGAGCTGCTGCAGCGCCTCGTCGCGGGCGCACTGACCGCGAAGATCGCGATCGTCGAGCGCGACCTGCACGAGACCGGCGAACGCCGGTTGCTGAACCTCGGCCACACGCTCGGCCATGCCCTCGAGGCGCATGCCGACGGACGCATCCCCCACGGCCTGTGCGTCGCGCGCGGTCTGCACTTCGCCATCGAACTGGCCGTCGCCGAGCAGCTACTGACCCCGGCCGACGCCGCCCGGTGCACCCGCCTGCTGACGGCCTACGGCTTCGACCGGGATCCGCTGCCGCCGACCGCGGCGCTGGCGCCGTTCCTGCAGCGCGACAAGAAGATCGAGGGCGGCGAGGTCCACTTCGTCTTCCCGACCGGCATCGGCGCCAGCACGGCGCTTCGCCTGCCGATCGGCCGGCTGCTGGCGCAGCTCGACCGCGGCTGATCTACGACTCCCGCGTTTCCTCGCGCGGCGAGCGGATTCGCCGTTGGCGAGCGGGAGTAGTAGTCGCCCCTGGAGACAACAGCGTGCCTGCGGCCTCTTCTGGCGGCGCGCAGCGCCGCGCAACCTTTGGTTGC
>CAYMRG010000423.1:0-5023 GCA_964392555.1 uncultured candidatus Brocadiaceae bacterium | reverse complement strand
CGGCGCGCCGTCGATGCCGCCGGCCGCCTGCAGCGGGTCGCCGACGCGCTCGGCGTCCTGCGGACCTGGGCCTACGACCACGAGAGCCGCGTCGTCGAGACCGGGCTGCGCAGCGCCAGCCGGCTGCTGCGGCGCCGCTGGCGTTACGACGAGCACGGACGCCTCGCCGCGATCGACGACGACACCGGCTTCACCCGCAGCCTGCGCCACGACGTCGCAGGCCGGCTCGTCGGCCTCCTGGACAGTCACGGTCGCGAGCTGCTGCCGCCCGCGCGCCACCCCGACGGCGGATCCGCGCCGCCAGCACCCCCTGCCCACCCACGCGTCCTGAGGGACGACTTCGGACGCCCCGTCCTCGAACGCAGTCCCGACGCCGGAGCGCGCTGGCGCAGTTTCGATGCCGCGGGGCGCCTTGTCGCCATGGGCGACGCCCTCGGCCACCGCGCGCGCTACACCTGGGACCCGCGCGGCCGCATCCTCTCCCAGGAGGTCACCGACGGGCGCAACGGCAGCACCGAGACCACCCGCTGGCGCTACGACGGCTCCCGCCTGCTCGAAGTCGATCACCCCAAGGGGCGCGAACGCTACGAGTACGACCAGCGCGGCTTGCGCAGCGCGCGCATCGTGAGCCTGAAGCGCGACGGCGGCGAGCTCGTCGTGGTCACGCGCTACGAGTACGACGCCGAGGGGCATCTTGTCGCCACCACCCTGCCCGACGGCAGTCGCCTGCGCTACGAGCGCAACGGCCAAGGCCAGGTCGTCGCGCTGAAGCGCCAGCCGGTGGCCACGCCTTGGCTGCGCGCGCTGGCGCGCGAACAGGTCATCGCCAGCGCGTTCCAGCGCGATCTCTTCGGCCTGCGTGGCTTCCGGGCCGGCAACGGCATGCGTACGTTGCACGAGCGCACGCGCACCGGCACCCTGGTCCGCGTCGTTCATCTGCGCGCCGACGAGCGCGGCGCACCGGTCCGTAATGCACGTGCGCTGCTGCCGATCGCACCTGGCCAGCCCCTGGCCACGCGCATCGAACGCTTGTTCGGCATTTCCGCGGCCCGCGCCGCGCAAGCAAACACCGATGCGGACGTCACCCAGCCGGTGCAAGCAGCAGATGGCCAAGCCCTCGAAGGTGCGTTACCACGCCTGCAGGAGACTGTCGCGTCCGCCGACACCATCCTGCTCGACTACCAGTACGTCTGGGACCCGGAAGGCAACCTCCTGCACGCGCGCCGGCGCGAGCCCGACGGCCCGCTGCCCTCGACGCGCCGCAGCCAGGCCTACGACCTTCGCAACCAGCTCGTGACCAGCGTCGAATGGCGGGACGACGGCGACGTGCTGGCCGAAACCGCCGTGTGGCGTTACGCCTACGACCACCACCAGCGCCGCGTCCTTGCCCAGGAAGGCGCCGTGTCGCAGCAGGAGCTCGCCGGCCACACCCGCCCGACCCACTTCGCACCGGGCAGCCACCGTGCCCTGTCCTCGAGCCCACGCGCAGCGAACGTGCCGGCGCGGGCCGCCGCGAGCCGACCGCACGAGGCCGCCACGCCCGGTCACCACGACGCCAGCGGCCAGCCCGAACGCTTCGGCACGCGCAGCCTGCGATGGGACGCACTCGGCCGCCTGATCGAGGTGCGCGCAGGCGAGCGCAGCATCGCCCGCTACGCCTACGACCACCGCGGCCTGCGCATCGAGCGCACGCGCTTCGATCCCGCAATGGTCGCGCCCACAACGACCCACACCGTGTACGACGACGCCCGCCAACCCCTCGCAGAGCTCGACGCCGACGGCAGATTGATCCGCCAGTATCTGTGGCTCGCCGATCTGCCCCTCGCCGTGCTCGACACCCCGGCGCGCCCCGACAGCGCAACCGACTCCGCGCGACGCATCCTCGCAGACCTCGGCCGCATCGCGCAAAGCTGGCTCGCCCCTCAGGCCGGCCTCACCTGGCTGCACACCAACCACCTCGGCGCCCCCGAACTGGCCACCGACGCCGACGGCGAGCCGCTCTGGCGCGCGCGCCACGCCCCCTTCGGTGCCGCGACGGTCACCACCTCGCCCCGGCGTCCCGACTTCACCCTCGACCTGCGCCTGCCCGGCCAGGTCTTCGACGCCGAAACCGGCCTGCACTACAACCGCCGCCGCTACTACGCGCCGACCCTGGGCGAATACCTCACCCCCGACCCGCTCGGTACGCCGGACGGGCCGAACCCGTATGCGTATGCGGCGTTCAATCCGCTGCGGAACGTGGATCCGGATGGGCTGGTGCTGTTCGCGTTCGATGGGACGGGGAACAGCGACGACCTCAACGACCCGGCGATGGCGGGCAGCGGATTCAGCAATGTGGTGTATTTCTTTGACGCTTACACTGCCACCAAGCGCTATGTCAGTGGCGTCGGCACCGTGCATCACGACGTCGACTACGGCGACATCCGCCCGGAAGACCACGCGACCGGCCATCTGCTCTGGTGGCTGACACCGGGCGATCCGGTCCATGTGAACGACATGGGCGGCAACTACTCGGGGCCGGCACGGATCGCGCGGATGAGCCAATACCTGGACGACGAGGCCGAGCTCTTCAGCGACGACCGGGTAATGGACATCGACATCGTCGGCTTCAGCCGCGGCGCGGCCCAGGCGCGCGAGTTCGCCAACCGGATCGTCGCGAAGACGGTCCGGCATGAGGACCAGCTCTATTACCGCTACACGAACCGCCGCGGAGACTCTGCCTGTCAGGCGGTCGATTTCCGCTTCATGGGGCTCTTCGACACCGTGCTATCGACCAATTTCAGCGGCGAAGCGTATCGCCTCGGGATCCCGGAGGTCTTCGCCCATGTCGCGCAGGCGGTCGCGCTCAACGAGCACCGCTCGGACTCGATCACGGAGTTCGCCTATCGCAACCCGAAGCCGCATCGCATGCACTGGGGCGGCTTTCCGCTCGAGTCGATCGGCGCCAGCAGCGATGCGCCCGGTCGCATCCGCATCGAGAAGGGCTTCGTCGGCGCCCATGCGGACATCGGCGGGGGCTATCCCGACGCCGAGCAAGGCCTCTCGCTGGTTGCGCTCAACTGGATGGTGGCGCAAGCACGCGACGCCGGAGTAGAAATGGAATCGGTGGACCCTGTTCCCATCCTTAATGTGGTGATCCACGACCAGAGCAATGTGATCGAGATCGGCAACCCGCAACACAGCGTCGTTCCGCGCCCGACCGGGAACGGCGATCTGCCCCGGATCGATTACGTCTTCCCCGAGGACCGCGCGGTCAACGGCGCGGTGGCCGGAGATCGCCAGCGCCGCATGGCGTTCGACAACGGCAGCCTCACCCACGCCGACACCCTGCGCTACATCACCTGGCTCCCGCGCGACGCCACAAGGCGCGGCGACGGCTCCGCGCTCGACCCGCGCCGTCTCGGCGACGTCACCGGCACGGTGGATATGGCGAGCTACCTCGCCTGGCTCGGGCAGCCCGAGAACGGCTACACGACGACAAATGGAGGATTCTGATGCGACGACGCTTCCTGATCCGGCTCGCGGTGGCGACCCTCGGCACCGCCCTTATGACGGCCTGTCGCGGGACCCTGCCGACAGCCCCGCCCGCCCCGCTCACCGAATCCCAGGCGCGCTACCTGGAGAGCCGGCAGCGCATGCTGCAGCGCTTCGGTCGTCCCGGTTTCGAGTTGGTGGTCGATGCGCTGGCCGGACAGGAGTTCCTCGGCGTGGAGTTTTTCCCGGAGTATGCGAATCAATCTTTTTACCGGGCTGGCGGGCAGACCTTGCGATCGCAGGCCAAGCTGATCCTCTCTCAACCCGTCCCCGAACGCGCCCGGATTCTTTGGCGCGACACCTCCGAGCGACGCTTCATCGAGGGGGTCGGCAGTCGATACGCCGGCAACATCCTCGGCGACGAAACCATCGAAGTCGGCTCCCGCATCCCGCAGGAGCTCATCGACGACCTCGAGCGCGATCCGCGCGGCAATCTGCGGCTCAAGTTCCGCATGAGCAAGGATGGCACGCTGTTCGGCTGGGATATCCAGCGCCGGCCGGGCTACGATCCGAACCTGCGCGACCCGCAAGGCCGGGACATCCACTTTCCCGCCGTCCACTCCTTCGCCGGGGGCGATTTCCGTGAGGCCGAAATCGTCAACGGCAAGGTCGTGCGCAAGGGCTGGTACATCGAGCGCCGCACCGGCCGAAAGGTCGAGACGGACTATTGACGCGCGCGCGGTGAAGGCGCACGGGACCGACTGCACCGTCCCGCGCGGACTCACGCCGCCTGGCGCCGCGCCGCCGCGCGGGTGCTCACCAGGATGCCGCCGACGATCAGCAGGAAGGCGATGCCATGGTAGGGGCGCGGCCATTCGCCGATCACCGCGGCGGAGAACACCGCGGCGAAGAGCGGGGTGAGGTTGTAGAAAATGGCCGCGGTGGCCGGGCCGGCCTCGGCCACCGCCACGCCCCAGGAGCGGTAGGCGATGATCGAGGGGCCGACGGCGATATAGACGATGGCCGCGACCAGGCCCCACGACCACTGCGTGGGCCCGGACGGGAACACGACGTCGCCCGCCGCGGCGGCGGCCACCGCCCACAGCACGCCGAAGACGCACTGGGCGACGAGGAACTCGGCCCAGTTCCACTTCGGCCGCGCCTCGCCCGCCATGTGCGCGGGCGGGCGCGCGAGCAGCCAGCTGTAGCCGGTCCACCCGAGCATGGCGAGCAGCATGAGCAGATCGCCCTCGACGAATTCGATGCGGGCGATCGCGGCCGGATCGCCGCGCGACAGCACCAGCGCCACGCCGACCAGGGAGAGCAGCGCGCCGAAGACCTGCACCGGGCGCGGGATGACGCGGTAGAACACGGCGCCGATCAGCATCATCCACACCGGCGCACTGGAGGCGATCAGGGTGACGTTGAGCGGCGTGCTGGTGCGCAGCGCCATGTATTGCAGCGCGTTGTACGCGCCCACGCCGATCAGCCCGAGCACCGCGAGGTGGGTCCAGCGCGCGCGGATCTGCGCACGTGCCGCCGGCGTGCC
>CAYMRG010000422.1:0-5033 GCA_964392555.1 uncultured candidatus Brocadiaceae bacterium | reverse complement strand
TCGGCTTCACGCACGGCGCATGGCGGGCGATCACCGGCAGCGCCGCGCGGTAGAACGCGACGATCCGCGCCGCGGGCGATTCGCCGCGCGCGACGGCCGCGGGCAGCGCATCGAGGCGCGGGTCGAGGCCGATCACGATCGGGGCCTGTCCAGCGAGGATGCGGGCGGCGATCTCGGCGGCGAAGCTGCGCATTTCGGCCCACAACCTTAGCCGCGATTCTCCGTGGCGCGAGCGGCGCGCGTCTGATTCTCTTAGCCCTCCCCGACGCGACCGGCGTCGCCACCGCGGCGCGGTCCCAACGAGAGCAGACCCATCATGGCAGTGATCTTCGTGCCCAAGGAGGCGGAGGCGGGCGAGTCGCGCGTCGCCGCGATCCCCGAGACCGTCAAAGGGATGCAGAAGCTCGGCCTGCAGGCGCAGCTCGCGCGCGGCGCCGGCGCGGCGGCCGGGTTCGCCGACGCCGACTTCGAGGCCGCCGGCGCGACGTTGGTCGACGCGGGCGCGCGGGCGAGCGCCGATCTGGTGCTCGGCATCCAGACGCCGCCGCCGGACCTCTGTGCGCAGCAGAAGGCGGGCTCGCTGCTGATCTGCACGCTGACGCCGGGCATCCGGCTGCCGGCGATCAAGGCGCTGCGCGACGCGAAGGTGTCGGCGATGGGGCTCGAGTTCATGCCGCGCATCACGCGCGCGCAGAAGATGGACATCCTCAGCTCGCAGGCGACCTGCGGCGGCTACCAGGCGGTGCTGCTAGCGGCGGTCCACCTGCCGAAGATGTTCCCGCTGATGATGACCGCGGCGGGCACGCTGACGCCGGCCAAGGTGCTGGTGCTCGGCGCCGGCGTCGCGGGTCTGCAGGCGATCTCGACCGCGCGCAAGCTCGGCGCGATCGTCGAGGCCAACGACATCCGTCCGGCGTGCAAGGAGCAGGTCGAGTCGCTCGGCGGCAAGTTCGTCGACACCGGCACGCCGCCCGACGCCGAGACCAAGGGTGGCTACGCGAAGGAGACGTCGGCCGAGTTCCTGAAGAAGCAGCGCGAGATCCTGACCAACCACATCGGTCAGGCCGATGTGCTGATCACGACCGCGCTGGTGCCGGGCAAGAAGGCGCCGGTGCTGGTGACGACCGACATGCGCAAGGCGATGCGGCCCGGCTCGGTGATCGTCGACATGGCGGCGGGCCAGGGCGGCAACGTCGAGGGCACGGTGCCCGGCCAGCGCGTCGTCGTCGACGGCGTCACGATCCTCGGCGACACCAACCTGCCCGGTCAGGTCGCGGCCGATGCGTCGCGCATGTTCGCGCGCAACGTGCTGGCGTTCCTCGGCGAGTTCGTCAAGGAAGGTGCTGCCAAGGTCAGCATGGACAACGAGATCCTCGGCGCCGTGACGATCGTGCACGACGGCGCCGTGCGGCACGAACCGACGGCACAGGCGCTCGCCGCGAGCGGGAGCTGAGCGATGGAACAATACTTCTCGATCATCTTCGTGTTCGTGATCGCCTCGCTGCTCGGCTTCGAGCTGATCACGAAGGTTCCGCCGACGCTGCACACGCCGCTGATGTCGGGCTCCAACGCGATCTCGGGCATCACGGTCGTCGGCGCGATCGCCTCGGCCAAGCTCGGTCACGGCTGGTTGTCGCAGGCGCTCGCGTTCCTCGCGATCGTGTTCGCGATGATCAACGTCGTCGGCGGCTACATGGTCACCGACCGCATGCTGGCCTCGTTCAAGAAGAAGGGGAAGTAGCGTGATCTACCTCTACCTGCTCGCGACGCTGCTGTTCGTCTTCGGCATCAAGCGTCTCACCAGCGTCAAGACCTGTCAGTCGGGCAACCGGCTGTCCGAGGTCGGCATGTTGCTCGCGATCGTGACGGTGCTGCTCGTCATGACGCAGGACGGCGCGATCCAGATCAACTGGCTGGTGATCGTCGCCGGCATCCTGGTCGGCGGCGGCGTCGGCGCGATCATCGCCAAGCGCACGCCGACGACGCAGATGCCCGAGATGGTCGCCGCGTTGAACGGTTTCGGCGGCGTCGCCTCGGCGCTGGTCGCGATGGCGGACCTGCTGCTCAACAAGCAGCTCGAAGCCGACGGCGTCGGCCTCAAGGATCTCGGCATCGTGCCGGCGATCGCCAACCCGGCGACGATCCTCGTCGGCATGGTCACGCTGACCGGCAGCTTCGTCGCCTACGGCAAGCTGTCGGGGAAGAAGCTCTCGCACCCGCTCGCCGGTGGGGCGCGCCACATGCTGCACGCGGCGATGGGCGTCGCGATCATCGGTCTCTCGACCTGGCTCGTCATGACGGGCAGCCACACGCAGATGACGGTCGCGGTCGTCCTGCTGGCGTTGCTCGCGTCGGCACTCGGCGTGTTCCTCGTCATGCCGATCGGTGGCGCCGACATGCCGGTCGTCGTCTCGCTGCTCAACAGCTACTCCGGTGTCGCCGGCGCGTTCGCCGGCTTCGTCATCGGCAACGAGCTGCTGGTCGTCGTCGGCGCCCTGGTCGGCACGTCGGGTCTGATCCTGACGCAGATCATGTGCAAGGCGATGAACCGTTCGCTCGGCAACGTGCTGCTCGGCGGCATGGGTGGCGACGAGGCGGTCGCCAAGGACGCGAAGGACTACAAGTCGATCAAGTCCGCCGGCCCCGAGGAGGTCGCGATGCTGCTCGACGGCGCGTCGTCGTGCATCATCGTCCCGGGCTACGGCCTCGCCGTCGCGCAGGCGCAGCACGTCGTCAAGGAGCTGGCCGACCTGCTGCAGAAGCGCGGCTGCCAGGTGCGCTACGCGATCCATCCGGTCGCGGGCCGCATGCCGGGCCACATGAACGTGTTGCTCGCCGAGTCCGACGTCCCCTACGACCAGCTCTGGGAGATGGACAGGATCAACGGCGACTTCAAGAACACCGACGTCGTCATCGTCGTCGGCGCCAACGACGTCGTGAACCCCGCCGCGCGCGAGCCCACGGGCCCGATCGCCGGCATGCCGATCCTCGACGTCGACCAGGCGCGCACCGTGGTGGTGATCAAGCGCTCGCTGTCCCCGGGCTATGCGGGCATCCGCAACCCGCTGTTCGACCTCGAGAACTGCCTGATGGTGTTCCTCGATGCCAAGGAAGCGCTCGAAGGCATCGTGAAGGAAGTGAAGGAACTGAAGTAAGGCGGCTGGCGCGGTTCGTCCTGCCCATCCCCGCCCTGCCGCATGCGGCGGGCGGCTCCTGGATCCACCCGAGGGCTCCCGGGGGTATTACGGATCCCCCCGGCGCGGGCGTTGCGTATCGTCGGCAACAACCTCGTGCGGCGACGCGCGCCGCATCCGCCATGCCCTCGATCCGCCCCACCCTCATCACCCTGCTGGCCGCAGTCCTGGCCGGAACGGCTTCCGCCCAGTGCGCCGCGCAGTGGCAACCTGGCGAAGGTCCGCCGGGCGTCACTGGCCAAGTCTACACGACGGCGTGGTGGGACCCGGACGGCACCGGGCCGCTGGCGCAGCGGCTGGTGGTCGGCGGTCTGTTCGCGGTGGCGGGGTCCGCCTTCGCGACCAACATCGCGGTCTGGGATCCGGCGACGTCGACCTGGTCGGCGCTCGGCAGTGGCACCGACGCACCGGTGGACGCGCTCGCCGTGCTGCCCAACGGCGACCTCGTCGCGGGTGGCTCGTTCACGTCGGCGGACGGCGTCGCAGCGGCGTTCGTCGCGCGCTGGGACGGCACGGCCTGGTCACCGCTCGGCCTCGGCACGAACGGCCCGGTGTGGGCGCTGCAGACGCTGGCCAGCGGCGACCTCGTCGCCGGCGGCACCTTCACGACGGCGGGTGGCGTCGCCGCGAGCCGCATCGCGCGGTGGGACGGCACCGCGTGGTCGGCGCTCGGCACGGGCCTCACCGGCACGTCGTCGCGCGTGCGCGACCTGACGACGCTGCCGAACGGCGACCTCGTCGCGTGCGGCCTGTTCGCCACCGCCGGTGGCGTCGCCGCCAGCAACATCGCCCGCTGGAACGGCGTCGCGTGGTCGGCGCTGGGCACGGGTCTCAGCGCCGGCGAAGCCTGGGATCTCGAGGTCGCGGCCAACGGCGACCTGTTCGTGGCCGGCGTGTTCCTCGCCGCGGGCGGCGTGCAGGTCAACCATGTCGCGCGCTGGGACGGTGCGGTGTGGTCGGCCCTCGGCCAGGGCCTCAACGGCACCGCGACCAGCCTGATCGTGCTCGCCAACGGCGACCTCGTCGCGGCCGGCAACTTCACGCTGTCGGGGTTCGTGCCGGTGCCGGGCGTGGCGCGCTGGGACGGCGTGGCGTGGTCGGCGATGGGCGCCGGCATCAGCGGCTCGTGCTACGACCTCGTCGAGCTGCCGGCCGGCGACGTCCTCGCCGCGGGCACCTACGCGAGCTTCGCATTCCGCCGCTGGGACGGCACGGCCTGGACCGATCTGGGCCTCGGCGCGAGCGGCAAGGTGACGGCGCTGGCGAAGCTCGCCACCGGCGAACTCTGCGTCGGTGGTCAGTTCACCAGCATCGGTGGCGTCGCCGCCGCCAACCTCGCGCAATGGGACGGCACCGCGTGGTCGCCGCTCGGCGGCGGCACCGATGGCGTCGTGCAGGCGATCGCCGCGCTGCCGAACGGCGACCTGGCGATCGGCGGCAGCTTCGCGACCGCGGGCGGCGTCGCCGCCAGCCACATCGCGCGCTGGGACGGCACGAGCTGGTCGCCGCTCGGCACCGGCACCGACGGCACCGTCCACGCCGTGGCGGTGCTGCCCAACGGTGACCTCGCGGTCGCCGGCAGCTTCGCCAGCGCCGGCGGCGCCGCGGCCAGCAACCTCGCGCGGTGGGACGGCACGGCCTGGTGGCCGCTCGGCGCCGGCACCAACAACACCGTGTTCGCCCTCACCGTGCTGCCGAACGGCGACCTCGTCGCCTGTGGGCAGTTCACCGTGGTCGGTGGTGTCGCCGCCAACCGCATCGCGCGCTGGAACGGCACGGCCTGGTCGCCTCTCGGCAGTGGCGTCGGCGGCCCCGCGAGCGCGTTGACCGTGCTCGCCA
>CAYMRG010000421.1:0-5036 GCA_964392555.1 uncultured candidatus Brocadiaceae bacterium | reverse complement strand
CGAGGGCGCGCGCGCGGTCGAGGTCGAAGCTGCCGCGGGCCGGCGTGCCGAGCTGGTCGTAGGCGAGCGCGCGCAGGTAGCGGGCGAACGATTCCTCGTGGGCCGACGGCTTGTGCGCGCCGTAGATCACCTCGGCGGTCGCGTCGATCGCGGCCTGCGGCCGGTGGCAGTAGAGCTCGAGGAAGGCGCGGCGCAGCAAGGCCGGCGTCGTCTTGACGCGCGCCAGGGCGTCGAGTTCGGCCTCGGGGTCGCCGATCGGTGCCGCCAGCGTCGTCGCCGCCGTCAACGCCTCGGGCACGAATGGCGACGGGCGCGCTTCGGGCGCGCGGATCGCACACCCTGCGGCGGCGAAGGCCAGGACGAGACCAAGAACGGAACCGCTGCCGCGGCGGAGACGCGATGACACCGAAGCTACCCTCCCGCGGCGTGTGCGACCCGGACCGTGGTCGAACCCGCACCGCGGCCCGCAACCGTAGCCGGCGCCGCGCCACGCCGCCATGGGTTGCCGGCGGGATCGTCGCGAATCCGGCCGGAACCCGCGGGGGTATTCAGGCCCGGCGGCACCCGGGCCGATAGGGGAGCGTTCGAGAGGTGTCATGATCGCTCAGGTTGCCGTCAAGCTCGTCGGTCCCATGGACCATCTCCGCCTGATCTGGCAGACAGGGGAGACCCTGCTCGAGACCGTCGCGTTCGACGAGGATCCCGAGGGGAACCGCTACAACGTCCTCCTGGCCCTGCAGGAGATGGTGACCAACGTGCTGCGGCACGGCTACCAGATGGACCCGTCGCGGCCCGTCGAGGTCGTGTTCGCGGTCACCGAGGACAGCTTCGACGTGACGCTGCGCGACTCGGGTCCGGCCTTCGACCCGCTCAGCCACGAGGTCACCGAGAACGTGACCAATGCCGAGATGCCGACCGAGTCGGGTGGCTTCGGCATCCACATCGCCCGCCTGGTCATGGATTCGCTGTCCTACCGGCGCGTCGACGGCTGGAACGAGCTGCAGATGGTGAAGGGACTGCGCACCGCTGCCAGGGCCTGAGGAATCGTGACCATCCACCCCGGCTCCACCGAACTGCTGGCCGCCGTGCCGCAGGTGCTCGAAGGCACCGCGGTGCGGGTCGTCGGCGTCGACGGTGCACCCGAAGCCACGTTCGGCGCGGGTGCGGCCACCGGGGCGCCGTCGCTGCGCATCGCCCTGCCGGCCGGCGCGGTCGAGGCGTTCGTGCCCGGCGGCGATACCGTGGCGGTCGAGATGGTGCGCGCGCTGGTCGAGGTGATCGCGGCCCGCGAACGCCTCGAAGGCGACATGGAGAGCATGAGCGCCAGCTCGCTGCGCCTGCTCGAACAGGTGGCGATGATCGGCGAGACGCTGCCGCGGTTGTCCGCCGGCGTCGACGACCTCGACATCGCGACGCTCGGCGTGCGGGCCTGCCTGCGCGCCGCGGGCGTCCGCCAGGTCGTCTACCTCGGCTACGATCCCAACAAGGGTTGCTGCGAAGTCGTCGTGCTGATCGACGATTCACCGGACGCCGCCGACCAGGTGCAGAAGCTCGATCCGCTGCACCCGGTCGACCGCGGCCTGCTCGCCGACGTGTTCGCGGTCGAGGAAGGCGTCGTGCTGCGCACGGTGCCGGCCGGCGGCCGCCTCGGTGCGCCCGGTTCGCCGGAGCACCTGGCCGAGCGCCAGATCCTCGGCGTGCCGGTCACCTACGGTTCGGGCGACAAGCGCGTGCTGCTCGGCGCGCTGCTGCTGCTCGACAAGGAAGGCACCGCCTACGACGCCGCCGGCGACCTCGGCAACGAGGAAGGCCAGCTCGCGGAGTCGTTCGCGGCGATGCTCGGCGCCGTGCTCGGCGCGCGCCAGACCGCGTCGCTCGGCAAGGAGCTGAGCCTGGCGCGCGAGATCCAACGCCAGATCCTGCCCGCCGGCCCCGTGGTCCTGCGCGGCTTCGACATCGCCGCCGACTACAAGGCGTGCGGCGCCGTGGGCGGTGACTACTTCGACTATGTGCCGCTGGCCGACGGCCGCACCATGGCCGTCGTCGCCGACGTCTCGGGGCACAACCTCGCGTCGGGCATGATGATGGTCTCGGCCCGCGCGACGCTCCGCACGCTGGCGTCCGTGCGCCGCGATCCGGCCAAGGTCTTCGCCGATCTGGCCGAATCGATGTATCCCGACCTGATGCGCACCGAGCGGTTCCTGACCGCCGCGGCGGTGGCGCTGCGCGACGACCGCGACGAGGTCGAGTACGTCTGCGCCGGCCACAACGACCTGTTCGTCTACCGCGTCGAGCGCCTGCGCAGCGACAGCATGATCCTCGGCTTCATGCCGCAGCCCGGCTACCTCGCGCGCCACGTCAAGCTGGCGCCGGGCGACACGCTGCTGCTCTACACCGACGGTGTCACCGAGGCGATGGACGCCGCGGGCGAGATGTTCGGCGAGGATCGGCTGGCGACGCTGTTCGCCCAGCTCGCGGCCAGCCGGTCGGCGCGCGCGATCGTCGACGGCATCGTCCACGAGCTGGACCGCTTCCGCGGTGGCGACATCGGCGGCGACGACGTCACCGCCGTCGTGATCCGGTTCACGGGCAAGGAGGAACGGCCATGACGCACAAGATCCTGGTGGTCGACGACGAGCCGTTCATCTGCCGCTCGCTGACGTTCGTGCTGCGCAAGAACAACTACACGGTGTTCGAGGCGCGCAACGGCGAAGAGGCGCTCGCGGCGATCAAGGAGCACCGGCCCGACCTGGTGTTCCTCGACGTGATGATGCCGAAGATCAACGGCTTCGAGGTCACCGAGCGCGTGCGCTCGGACCCGGAGCTCGCGGCCATCAAGATCATCCTGCTGACCGCGAAGGGGCAGGAGAGCGATCGCGAGGTCGGCAAGACCGCCGGCGCGAACGACTACATGACGAAGCCGTTCAGCCCGACCAAGATCCTCGACCGCACGCGCGAGATCCTCGGCCCGTAGCCGAGGCGCGCTCGCTACGCTGCGCGGCGTGTCGTCCGCCGCGCCCGCCGTTCCCGCCGATGCCCTGTTGCGGCGGAGTCCCGCCGCCGCCGCGCTGGTGCTCGGCCTGCCGCTGGCGCTCGGCCTCGCGTCGCATGCTCTGATCAACCTGGTCGACCTGTTGCTGGTCGGCCGGCTCGGCGGCCCGTCGATCGCCGCGGCGCACGTCGCGTCGACCTGGAACTTCCTGCCGATGATCGTCGGCAACTGCGTCGCGACGGCGTTGCTGGCGCGGTTGTCGCGCGCGCTCGGCAACGGCGACCACGGCGCGGCGCAGCGGCTGCACGCCGCCGGCGAACGCTTCATGCTGGCGCTCGCGCTGGTGGTCGGCGTCGCCAGCGCGCTGCCGGCCGCACCGATGGTGGCCGCGACCGGCCTCACCGGCCCGGTCGCCGCCGACGCCCGCCACTACCTGATCGTCAGCAACCTCGGCTGCGTCCCGATGTTCGCGCTGATGCAGACGACCGCCGCGATGCGCGCCGCCGGCGAAGCGCTGGTGCCGCTGTTGCTGCTGCTGCTGGCGAACGTGCTCAACCTCGCGTTCGACCTGGCCCTGATGTTCGGCTGGGCGCCGCTCGGCATCCCGGCGATCGGCGTGGTCGGCGCGGCCTACGCGACCGTGATCGGGCGCACGGTCGCCGCGGTGTTGGCCTTCGCCTGGCTGGCGCGGCGCCGGCACCCGCTGTCGCTGCGCGGCATCCCGCCGGGGGCGACGCCGCCGGTCGCGCTGCCGCTGCTGCACGACGCGTGGCCGCAGGTGCTGCAGATCGCGCTGCGCGCGCTGGTCGTGCTGGCGCTGACGATCGTCGTGCAGCGCCGGTTCGGCGACAGCGCGACGGTCGCGATCGGCATCACGACGCGGCTCGACACGCTGGTGCTGTTCGCCGCGCTCGGCTTCGCCAACGCCGCGACCGCCTACGCCGGCCGCGCCGTGGTGGTCGGCGACGCCGCGCGGGCGCGCGCGGTCGGCCTGTGGGCGGGGCTGCAGGCCGGTCTGCTCGGGGCGCTGGTCGTGCTGCTGCTGCGCTGGTTCGCCGAACCGATCGCCGGCTGCTTCCTGCCGGTGACGCCGGCCGCGGTGCGCGACGTGGTCGTCGTCTACCTCGGCATCGCGGCGTGGGGTCAGGTGTTCGGCGCCGTGGCGCTCGGCGCGATCGGCGCGGTGCAGGGGGCGGGACCGATGATCGCGCCGCTGCTCGTCGACGCGGTCGGGTTCGCGGTGTTCACGGCCGTGTTCGCGCCGGTCGCCGGGCACGGCGGCCTCGGCGCGGTCTGCGCGGCGCTGGCGATCGGCATGGCGGCAGTGGCGGCGCTGCACCTGGCGTTCGTCGCCTGGGGTCGCTGGCCGTACCCGCGTGACCCGTGACGATTCCAGAATCTGCCAATCTGGCGCCTCTCCGGCACGCGCTGACTGCCAGATTGTCGCTTCGTCCAGGCGGTCGACCGCTGCAAGTGCCCGAAGCACAGCGCCTAGCGTGCAAGGCCCTCGTGGGCACGGCTTTTGACTACGGGGCGACGCTCGAACGTCCCGGTCGGCGGGGCGGCGAGTCGTTGTTGTCCAGAGATCGCATTCGGAGTCGCCGTCGCGTCGAGCACGCGGCGGTCTCCACCAGGAGCAGCCATGTCGAAGATCGTCGGAATCGACCTCGGTACCACCAACTCGGTCGTGTCGGTGATGGAGGGCGGCGAGCCCAAGGTCATCGCCAACATGGAGGGCGCGCGGACGACGCCGTCGGTCGTCGCCTACACGCCCGGCGGCGAACGGCTGGTCGGTGCGCCGGCCAAGCGCCAGGCCGTGACCAACCCGGCGAACACCATCTACTCGATCAAGCGCTTCATGGGCCGTCGTCACCACGAGGTCGGCGACGAGGAGAAGATGGTGCCCTACAAGGTCGTCGGCGGCGCCGACGAGCTGGTCAAGGTCGAGGTCGCGGGCAAGGAGTACACGCCGCCCGAGATCTCGGCGCAGATCCTGCGCACGCTGAAGGAAGCGGCCGAGGCCTACCTCGGTGACAAGGTCGAT
>CAYMRG010000420.1:0-5036 GCA_964392555.1 uncultured candidatus Brocadiaceae bacterium | reverse complement strand
CTCTGGCTCGAATCGCGCTACCGCAAGCTGCAGCGCGGTCTGCCGCAGACGATCTTCTACTGTCCGACCTGCAAGGGCGATCGACGGCGGCGGCAGGGCTGTCCCCGATGCGAAGGGTTCGGCAAGCTGACCAAGGAATCGGTGCAGGAGCTGATCGGCCGGCGCATCCTGCCGCTGATGCAGGCCAAGGACGGCCGCTTCCATGGCGCCGGTCGCGAGGACATCGACGTGCTGATGCTCGGCCGCGGTCGCCCGTTCGTCTACGAGGTGGTCGGCGCGCGCAACCCGAACGTCGACCTCGAGGAGCTGCGCCGCGACATCGAGCAGCGCGCCGGCGGCGCGATCGAGCTGGCGCCGTTCGTCCGCGTCGACCGCAAGCGCGTCGTCTACTGGAAGGAGACGCACTTCGACAAGATCTACCGCGCCGAGGTCGAGCTGGCGGCGATGCCCGACCCGGCGACGCTCGCGGCGATCGCCGTGCACGAGGGCGAGATCCTGCAGCGCACGCCGCAGCGCGTCGCCCACCGGCGCGCCGACCTCGAACGGCCGCGTCGCCTGCGCGTGCTGGCGCTGCGGCCGATCGGCGACCTGCGCCTGGAACTGCGCGTGCTCTGCCAGCACGGCACCTACGTCAAGGAGTGGATCTCCGGCGATGAGGAGCGCACGTCGCCGTCGCTGGCGACGCTGTTGCGCGTGGGCTGCCGGTGCGCGGTGCTCGACGTCGAGGAGATCATGACCGACGACGTCGCCGGCCCGCGCCTCGCGGCGCCGGCCGCGGCCCCCGAGGCGGGGACGTGACGTGACCGTGCCGGCGCCGCCGCACGTGCCGTTGTCGCGGCTGCGTTGCAGCCGCAGCGACCTCGTGCGGTCGCTCGGTGAGCGCCTGCCGGAGTGGCTGTCGACCACGCCCGGGTCCGTGCAACACGACGGCGAACGTGGCCTGTCGCAGTACCGGCTGCGTCCGGATTCGTTCTTCCTGCAGGTCGGCTGGCGCTGGAATGGCGACGAATGGCAGGAGCGCGAAGTCGCGGTCGTCCCCGGGACGGTCGTCGCGCTGCGGCTCGTGCTCGACGACGCGCAGCCCGACCGCATCACGCGGCTGCTAGGCCTCGAGCCGACGCGCGCGTTCGCCAAGGGCGACACCGGCACCCATGGGCGGCACTTCCGCGACGAGGGACTGTGGATCCACGAGGTGCTGCCGCGCGGCTTCCACTGGCCCGAGGAGAAGGTCGGCGAGCTGCTGGCGTTGCTGCGCAACCGCGCCGGCTGGCGCGACATCGTCGGCATGCCGGGCGTGACGTGGGCCGGCATCGCCGTGCAGCTCCGCGGCTGCCTCGAGCGGATGGGCGGCTTCGGCCTCGACCCGCGCCTGCTCGAGGACATGGTCGGGTTGTCGCTGCAGTTCGACCTCGAGCTGTTCGCCGATTGAGCGCGCGCGCTACTTGGCGAACGACTCCTCTTCGACCGGCTCCGCCAGCGGTGCCGGCGCGGGCACGCGCAGTGCGTCGCCCTCGCGCCGCAGCCGCCGCCTGAACTTCGCCATCGCCTTCAGGTAGCGGAGCACGTCGCGGAAGATCCGCACCGTCGTCTGCTTGTCGGCGCGGCGCTCGAAGCGCGTCGGCAGCTCGACGACCTTCAGCCCCGCGAGGTGCGCGAGGATCATGATCTCCGAGTCCCAGAACCAGCCCTTGTCCTGCGTCCTGGTGACGACCGGCAGGATGCGGTCGCGACGGAAGAACTTGTAGCCGGTCTCGGGATCGCGGAACGGCACGTCGAACGTCATCCGGAACAGCCGGCGGTAGCCGCGGCTCAGGATGTGGCGGATGATGCCGGCCGGTCGCCAGCCGACCGTGTAGTTGCGGAACGCGGTCGCGCCGTCGTAGCCGCGGTCGATCGCGGCGAGCATGTCGGGGATGTAGCGGCAGTGCACCTCGAGGTCGATGTCGAGGAAGCCGACGATGCGGCCTTGCGCGGCGAGGAAGCCTTCGGTCACGGTGCCGCCGCGGCCGACGTTCTGCGCGTGGAAGATCGCGCGCGAACGCGGGTCGCCGGCGACCAACTCGCGGACGATCGCGGCGGTCCCGTCGGTGCTGCAGTCCTCGACGAACAGGAGTTCGTAGTCGAGGCCGGTGGCGTCGAGCGTCGCACGCAGTTCGCGGATCGAGGCGGCGAGGTGGCCTTCCTCCATGTAGCACGCGACGACGATGGTCAGGTCGCGGCTGGGCGGTGTCGGTCGGGCAGCTGGTCGCGCGTTGGCGCTCATCGGCGGAATCTCGTCACGAACACCAAAACGCCGGTGAGATGTGCTCCAGGAGCACTCGACGCACGGGTCCTCGCGGGGAACTGGGAGAGCCGGCTGCCGGAGTGGTCCCCGGCAGTCGGCGGATCAGGGGGCGCAGTAGACTAACTGGCAGAATGGCTGCGCGCCGCGAAACGTTTCAAGAAGAGGCGGTTCAGACGCCGTGCGGCCGGCGGACCCAGGCCGGGTAACCGCGGTCGAAGCGCCAGCGCAGCAGGCGGCGGGCGCGATGGGTCGGTGCGAAGGCGCCGTTGCGCCATTCGCCGGCCTCGAGCAGCACCGGCAGCTCGGGCAGGAGGTCGATCGTGGTCGGCACCTCCAGCCCGAGCATCACGTAGGCCTCGGGGCCGTACTGCGCCGGGTGGATGTGGCACTGCTCCACCGGCACACCGAAAGCAGAGTCGCCGGCCAGGAACACGACCAGGTCGAGCACGCCGGTGCCAGGATCGCTGCCGGGCACCACCGCGCCGTGGTCCTGGCACAGGCATGCGAAGTAGCCGGTGGCCGTGAAGATCGTCACGCGGAACCACGCGGGTTTGCCCGCGTGGGTGACGAGGTGCGCTTCGCCGTGCCGTTGGTCGCGCGCGCGGACGGCCAGCTCGCGCAGCCGGTCGCTCGACAGGTCGACGACGCCGTCGAGGTCGCCGGTGATCGGCAGGTCCGGCAGGGTCGGCGCGGCGTCGACGAGGCCCAGCGCGGAGCGGTCGGCGAACCACAGCGTGTCGCCTTCGGGCAGCGCGGTCGGCGGCTGGCCGGGCTCGTCGAGCCGGAGCATGGCCGGCGCGTCGTCGATCGGTCGCAGCGCGTAGAGGTGCGTCGGCACGTCGGCGAACGGCGCACGCGCGAGCCGGTCGACGCCGAAGTGGAACTGCAGGCACAGGCCCGATGCGTTGGCGCGCGGCAGGCCGGCGACGAAGGCGAGCGGTGGTGTGCGTTCGGCGAGCTGCGCCAGCAGGGCCCTGTGCATCGTCGCCGACGTCCGGTCCGCGGCGAGCTGCTCGACGCGCGCGCTGTAGAGCGGCCACGACCACGCCGCGAGCACCAGCAGCGCGAACGGCCGACCCGGCAGCGCGAACAGGCCGACCAGCGCGACGCTCGGCAGGTAGAAGTAGCGCAGGTTGTGGTGGTTGTCGGCGGCGGCGAAGAACCCGGCCATCGGTGCCGCCGCGAGCAGGAACAGCGCCGCGGCGACGGCGACCGCCCGCGGCCGCCGTAGCGCCAGCAGCGTCGCGAGCGCGATCGGTGCCGCGGCGAGCCACGTCCACATCGTGCCCGCCGTGCCGACCCAGCGCAGGGGCACCAGCAGGTCCGCGGTGATCGCGCCGAGGCCGCGCACCATCGGCCACGGCGCGAACTGCGTCGCCTCGTAGCCGCCGATGCGGCCGAGCACCGCGAAGCGCAGCGCGAAGTAGACCGCGAACAGCACCCACAGCGGCGCGCTGCGCCGCGCGGCGAACGCGAGGCGCGCGCGACCGCCGACCGGCGCCAGCAGCACCGCGAGACAGCTCGCCAGCGGCGGCACCACCCAGGCCAGCTCCTTGCTGGCGAGCGCGCCGGCCAGCAACCCGAGGCTCGGCCACCGCGGCGCCCGTTCGCCGGCGCGCGCGCGTTCGCAGTGGCGCGCGAACGCCCACAGGCACGCGAGGCACCAGACCGCGGTGTGGCTGTCGACGCGGCCTACCGCCCAGGCCACCGACGCCAGGTGCGACGGCATCGCGGCCCACAGCAGTCCGGCGAGGAACGCCGCGCCGTCGTCCAGGAACCGCCGCCACAGCAGGCCGACGAACAGCGTGCTGAGGCCGTGGGCGAGCACGTTCGACAGGTGCGAGACGAAGGGCGCGCCGCCGCCGATCTGTTGGTCGAGCCAGAAGCTGAGCGTGATCAGCGGCCGGTAGAAGAACCAGATGTCGGTCGCGCCGTACTGCGGCCCGACGAAGTCGTGCAGCGCCCGGCCGAGGTCGCTCGCGTAGTGCAGCGCGAAGTAGTCGTCGCTCGCCCAGTAGGGCTCGATCGGCCACCAGATCGCGATTGCCAGTAGCGGCAGCAGCAGGAACCAGCGCGACGGCGGCAGTGGCAGCCTGGGCGTTCCGTCGCTCACGCCGCGGACTCCGTCACAGCAGCACGCCCATGATCGTCGTCTCCATCGTCATCTGGCCGTTGCAGAACACCTGCGCGGTCATCCGCGCGAGGCGTCGGCCGGAGACCTGCACGTCGCCGCTGGCGAAGTAGACGCGCGCCGGCGGCACGATCTGGCCGCGGAAACGCACGTCGTTGAGACCGGCGAGGCCGACGAACCGGTCGATCTCCCAATCGCTGGTCTTCTTGACGAGGAACGTCGCGATCTGCGCCGCGCCCTCGATCATCAGCACGCCGGGCATCAGCGGCTTGCCCGGCACGTGGCCCGACGCCCACCAGGCATCCGCCGGCCAGTCCTTGTAGCCGACGGCGATGCGCCGTTCGGGATCGAAGTGGCAGACGCCGTCGAGCAGCTGGAAGAAGTCGCGGTGCGGCAGAATCGACCGCAGTTCGTCTTCGGGGATGACGTTGCGGCTCAGATCGAGGCTTTGGAGATCGACGATCGGTTGGCCCATGGCGTGTGCGGACCATAGCGGCGTCCACGGGCGACCGGAAGCCGAGCGCGCCGCTTTCGCCGTCCTGCGGGCCGAGCGCGCCGCTTTCGCCGTCCTGCGGCGTCGGGCTTCCCCGAAGCGTGCTCGGCGGGGCGCAGGCCCCGCCT
>CAYMRG010000419.1:0-5051 GCA_964392555.1 uncultured candidatus Brocadiaceae bacterium | reverse complement strand
GCGCACCGGGCAACAGGCCCACCGCCGACGTGATCGACGTGCGGCCGCCGACCCAGTCCCACATCGGGAAGGTCGCGAGCCAGCGTTCGTCGCGCGCGCGCTGGTGCAGCTTCGACCCGTCGGTGGTCACCGCGACCGCGCGCGGCGCGAACGCGAGGCCCTGCGCGCGGCACGCGCGTTCGACCTCGAGCATGCCATTGCGCGTCTCGGGCGTGCCGCCGGACTTGCTGATCACGATCACCAGCGCGTCGCGCAGCGAGCCGAGCCGCCGCAGTTCGCGGTCGATACCCTCGGGGTCGGTGTTGTCGAGCACGTGCAACGTCAGCGCGTCGCCGGGCTGCGCGAACACGTCGGCGAGCAGCATCGGCCCGAGCGCCGAGCCGCCGATGCCGACCAGCACGACCTTCGTGAAGCGCCCGCCGTCGGGCGGCGCCGTGCGGCCATCGCGGACCGCGGCGGCGAACTGCTCGACCTGCGCCAGCGCCGCGGTGATCTGCTCCTCGATCGCCGGCGTCGGCGCGAGGCCCGGCGCGCGCAGCCAGAAGTGGCCGACCATGCGCTGCTCGTCGGCATTGGCCAGCGCCCCCGCCTCGAGCTTCTGCATCGCCGCGAGCGCCCGATGCAGCGGCGCCTGCAGCGCCACGAGGTCGGCGTCGGCGAGGGCGCCGTGGCCGAGATCCAGCTCGACGAACGGGTCGTCGAGCACGGCCCGGCGGCGCAGGTAGAACGAGAGGCGATCGTCGGCCGGGTGCGGCATGGTTTGCTCCTTGGCCGGCGCATGGTAAGGATCTGCCATGGACCGGACCACGGCGATCCTGATCGTGCTCGCGGTCTATCTGTTGGCCCTCCTGGCCCTCGGCCTGGTCGCCGGCGCCCGAACGCGCGACGCCGACGGCTTCTACCTCGGTGGCCGCACGCTCGGGCCCTGGGTCGCCGCGCTCGCCGCGAACGCCAGTTCGTCGTCGGCCTGGAGCCTGGTCGGCACCTCGGGCTTCGCCTACCGCTACGGCGCCGCGGCGCTGTGGCTGCTGCCGGGCTGCCTCGGCGGCTTCCTGATCAACTGGCTCTACGTCGCGCCGCGGCTGCGCGACCAGACCGGCAGCGCGGTGACCCTGACCGAGTTCCTGGCCGGGCCGCGCGGCACGCCCGGCCGCGGCGCCGTGGTCGGCTTCGCATCGTTGCTGACGCTGGTCTCGCTGCTGGTCTACGTCGCCGCGCAGATGCAGGCGGCGGGCTCGGCGTTCACGCACGCGTTCGCGGCGGCGCCGGCGCTCGGCATCGCGATCGGCGCGGTCGCCACGGTCGGCTACACGCTGCTCGGCGGCTACCTCGCCGCCAGCATCACCGACACGCTGCAGGGGCTGCTGATGGCCGCGGTCGCGCTGGTGCTGCCGATCGCCGCGATCGCGCACTTCGGCGGCTTCGCGCCGTGGCTCGACGCGGTCCGCCATGTCGCCGTCCCCCACTTCACCGATCCGTGGGCCGGCAAGGCCGGCGCGGCGGCGCTCGGCTTCGCCGCGGGCCTCTGCGGCATCGGCCTCGGCTACCCCGGGCAGCCGCACGCGGTCAACAAGTTCATGGGCATGGCGCCGGACGCGTCGATGACGGTCGCCCGCTCGATCGGCATCGGCTGGGCGCTGGTGCTCTACGTCGGCATGCTGGTGGTCGGCTGGAGCGTGCGCGCGGCGTGGCCGCTGGCCGAAGGCGCGCACGAAGACGCGCTCTACGCCGCCAGCCAGCACCTGTTTCCGCCGCTGGTCGACGGCCTGATCCTCGCCAGCGTGCTGGCCGCGATCATGTCGACGGTCGACAGCCAGCTGCTGGTGTGCGCGAGCTGCGTCACGCACGACCTCGGCCGCGGCGGCGGCAGCGGCGGCGCGATGCTGCGCACCGCACGCCGCACCGTGCTCGCGATCGGCGCCGGTGCGCTGGCGGCGGCGCTGACCGTTCCCGAGGACGTGTTCGGCACCGTGCTGTTCGCCTGGGCCGCGCTCGGCTCGGCATTCGGGCCATTGCTGCTGGTCCGGCTCGCCGGCTTCACGGTCGCGCCGCGCCTGGCCCTGCTGGCGATGGTGACCGGCGGCCTCGGCGCCATCGCCGGTTCCTGGCTGCCGATCCTCGCCGGCGGCTTCGCCGACCGGGTGCTGGCGTGGTTCGCCGCCCTGGCGGTGTCCCTGGTTGGTGCCCGACGCAGCCCTTCGCGGTAGCCTGCGCGGCCCCGCGTCCGATACCCGACCGGTCCTCGCCCACCGCTCCGACATGCGCAGCACGTACCTGATCTTCGGCCAGCCCCGCATCGAACAACCCGAGATCGACGAGGTGCTGGCCTGCATGCGCAGCGCCTGGCTCGGCACCGGCCCGCGCGCCGCCGAGTTCGAGAAGCGCGTCGCCGCCTACAAGGGCGTGCCGCACGCGGTCGGCCTCAACTCGTGCACGGCCGGCCTGCACCTCGCCTGCAACGTGCTCGGGCTGGGGCCCGGTGACGAGGTCATCACCACGCCGATGACGTTCTGCGCGACGGTCAACGCGATCGTCCACAGCGGTGCCACGCCGGTGCTGGCCGACGTCGACCCGCTGACCATGAACCTCGATCCCGAGCAGGTCCGCCGGCGCATCACGAAGCGCACCAAGGCGCTGCTGCCGGTGCACTTCGCCGGCCGCGCCTGCGCGATGGACGAGCTGATGGCGATCGCCCGCGAACACGACCTGCGGGTCATCGAGGACTGCGCGCACGCGATCGAGACCGAATACCGCGGTCGCCCGGCCGGCGCGATCGGCGACCTCGGCGTGCTGAGCTTCTACTCGACGAAGAACATCGTCACCGGCGAAGGCGGCATGGTGCTGACGCGCGATGCCGAGCTGGCGCGCCGCACCAAGGTGATGGGCCTGCACGGCATGTCGCACGACGCGTGGAAGCGCTTCTCCGACGACGGCTACAAGCACTACGACGTCGAGGAAATCGGCTTCAAGTACAACATGATGGACCTGCAGGCCGCGATCGGCATGCACCAGATCCAGCGCGTCGACGACTACTGGCACCGCCGGCTGGCGATCTGGCACCGCTACCTGCGCGAATTGCGTGACCTGCCGATCGGCCTGCCGGCGCCGTGGCCCGCCGACGAACGCCACGCGCTGCACCTGTTCACGATCCTCGTCGACGAGACGCGGGCCGGGGTCTCGCGCGACGACGTGCTGATGGGTCTGCACCGGCGCCAGATCGGCACCGGCGTGCACTACCGCGCGATCCCGTCGCTGAAGGTCTACCGCGAACGGTTCGGCTGGCAGCCCCACGACTTCCCGGTCGCCCACGCGATCGGCCAGCAGACCGTCTCGCTGCCGCTGTCGGCGAAGCTGAGTGACGACGATGTCACCGATGTCATCGCCGCGCTGCGCGCGGTGTTGCGGCGTTAGACACCGCGGGCGCCGGCCGGCGGCGGCCAGCAGGCGCCGGAATGCGATTCGCCGCGACCGGAGCTGGGGTTTGCCGCGCCGTCGCGCCGATAGCAGGCGACGGTGGAACGCGATCCGAAAACCAGCGACCAAGGGCGCCGCGGCGCCGCCCGAGATCACGGCCCTGGTCGGGCTGCTGGCGGCGGCGCTGAAGAACATCGCGATCTATCCGGCGGACCACCCGCGGGTCGCGACCGCGGCGACCGAGTTCCTCACCGGTCTGCAGGGTCGCGCCGACGGTCGCCGCACGCTCGTCTACACGACCGGCGAGCAGCTGGTCTTCGATCGTGTGCCGACGCCGCCGACCGACGGCAAGGGCAACTGGCTGATGCGCCGCTTCCGCGACGCCGGGCTGCGCGGCCTCGAGTTCGCACCCGACTGCACGGCGACCGACCTCGTCGCGTTCGCCCAGGCCCTGCAGCGCGTCCAGCCGCGCCACGGCAACCGCATCTGCGGCGCCTGGCCGCCGGACCATCCGCGCCTGCGCGCGCTCGACCTCGTCTACTCGGGGTTCCACGGCGAACTCGACCAGGCCGCGGTGCTCGACACCGGCGACGAAGCGCAGGCCGGCGCGAACGCCAACGGCGCGCCGACCGGGCCGCACGACGTCGGCGCGGTGCAGAAGCAGAAGCGCGTGCTGGCGCGGCTCGCCGGCGATCTCGGTCTGCGCGAGCAGCTCAAGGCGATCGAGCGCGGCTGCGCGGTCGCCGACGACGAGTCGCACCGCAGCGTCGACATGTTGACGGCGATCACCGAGCTGATGCCGGTCGACATCGCCGCCGACCCCGAACAGGCCGCGGCCGTCGTGGCCGAGATCCTCGGCCGCATCGAGCGCGACCTGCAGGAGCTGTCGCGCCGCAACGCGCAGGTCCGCGGCGCCGACCTGCTGCGCCGCGCGCTGGCCGTCGCGCGCAAGTACTTCGTCGCCGAGGCGCCGAGCCGTTCCATCACGGCCGACCTGCCGAGCGGCCGGCCCGAGGACGAACGGATCACGGCCGACCTCGACCAGTTGCTCGCCGAGGTCGCCCGGCTGCCGGACGCCGAGCTGATCCTGCTGCCCGCGGCGGAACAGCGCGTCAGCACGGCGCCGCTGATGGCGCGGCAGCTGCTCGGCATCTTCCTCTACCTGTTCACGCACTCCGAGCGACCCCACGTGCAGGCCGCGCTGCGGCCGATCCTCGCCCAGCGCCTGCAGGACCTCGACGAGGCCGAACAGGCCATCCTGCAGCAGTACCTGCGGCCGCGCAGCGACGAGGCGGCGGTCGGCGAGGTGCCGCGCCGTCGCCTGTTCGAATTCCTGATCGAGCATGGCCGCGGCGCGATGCTGCGCGAACTCGGCTACGTCGACGCCGTCTACGTCACGCGCGGCTTCCCGGAGACGCTGCCGCTGGCGGCGCGCGTGCTCGGCGGCGACCCCGCCGGACGCAAGATCCTGCTCGCCGGCATCGAGGCGCTGGCACCGGTGCTGGAGATCGGCGGCATCCGCGCCGCCGTCGCCTCCGGCGTGCTGGCCGACGAGCCGGTGGTCGCCGCACTGGCCGCGATCGGCGGCCAGCGGGTGCTGCCGCTGCTCGTGCCGGCGGCCGCCGACAGCACGCCGG
>CAYMRG010000418.1:0-5082 GCA_964392555.1 uncultured candidatus Brocadiaceae bacterium | reverse complement strand
GGCGTGCGGTCGCAGGCCGCCGCGGAACAGTTCGTTGCGGTTCCACAGCAGGTGCTGGGGCGTGATCGTCGCGGCGATGCGCGGCCCGCCGGCCAGCACGTAGTCGACGGCTTCGGCCGTCGTGACGTGTTCGAGCACGACGCGCAGGCCCGGGATCGTGCGCCGCAGCGGCTCGAGGATCTCGGTGAGGAACACGAGTTCGCGATCGAACACGTCGACGGTCGGCGCCGTGACCTCGCCATGGACGAGCAACGGCACGTCGAACTCGGCCATCGCCTCGAGCGCCGGCCTGGCGGACTGCCACGCGGTGACGCCGTTCTCGGCGTTGGTGGTCGCGCCGGCGGGGTAGTACTTCACGCCGTGCACGAAGCCGCTCTGCTTCGCCAGCCGGATCTCGTCGGGCGACGTGCGGTCGGTCAGGTAGAGCGTCATCAGCGGCTCGAAGGTCGACCCGCGGGGGCGCGCGGCGAGGATCCGTTCGCGGTAGGCCGCGGCGGCTGCCACCGTCGTCACCGGCGGCTTGAGGTTGGGCATGACGATGGCGCGGGCGAACACGCGGGCGGTGTCGGCGAGCACGCTGCGCATGCCGTCGCCGTCGCGGAGATGGAGGTGCCAGTCGTCGGGGCGCAGCAGTTCGAGGCGCATGGGGGTGGGCGGATCATCCCATCGTTCGGCTCGCCGTGCACGGCGCGAAGCCGGACACCGACTGTGCGGGATCCGGACGGCTGCTGTAGGCTCCGCCGCCGGCACGCGTCTTGAGTCGTGCGGGGCGGAGCAATTCCGAACATGCGGCATCACCTCGTCCTGTCCCTCGCCCTGTCTTCGCTCGCCGCCTGTGGCGGCGGCGGTTCCTCGTCGGCCAACACCGGCGGCAACCCCGGCGGTGGGGTCGGGTCGGTCTACGTCGCGGTCGATACCGCGGCCGGCAGCGACGCCGTCGTGCAGTTCCAGGTCGCCGCGGCGACGCTCGGCCGCGACGACGGGTCCGTGACCGGCAACCTGCTGGCCTCGCCGGCGATGGTCACCTTCGCCTCGCCGACCGGTGAGCTCGACGGCCTGGCCCTGCAGCACGTGCCGACCGGGGCGTACGCGAACCTGCACCTCGTGCTGGTGCCGGGCAGCGGCTTCGCCCGCTACGCCGATGGCAGCACGGCCAGCGTGCAGAGCGCCGGCGAACTGGTGGTGCCGGTCGGCGAAGGGCTGCAGCACGACGGCAGCCGGCACAGCTACCTCGAGATCGGCCACAACGGCACGCCGCCGCCGGCCGGTGGCGCGGGCACCGTGACGTGGGTGCCGGACCTGGCCGGCCGCAGCGACGGCAGCCTGGCCAGCCTGGATTCGCTGCGCTTCGTGCAGGTCGAGGGCCAGGGCGTCACCGCGACCTGGGGTCGCGCCGACGACTCGCCGTTGCACGTCTCGTTCGGTGCGGGCTGCGAGTACTTCGACGATTCGTCGCCGACCGCCGGCGGCAGCGCGTTCGCGCAGAGCCTGTCCGGCAGCGACGACCTCGCCGTCGAGGGCGAACTGCACCGCGACGGCACGTTCGTGGCGCATCGCGCGCACCGCCGTCACGGCGGCGATGATCCGCGGCTGATCGGCCGCATCGTCGAGCTGCGGCCGGCGACCGCGAGCTTCGTCTTCGACGTCCAGGCCGAGGTCCGGCGCCACGGCCTCGCGCCGCAGGTCGGCGCGACGCAGGTGCTCGTGCTGACGCAGCAGGCCGTGCTGCAGACGCACGGTGACCACCTGCCGCTGCAGTTCGGCGACCTGCAGGTCGGCCAGCTGGCGAAGGTGACCTGGACGGCGCAGACGCCGGTCGCCGGATCGCTGACCGAGGTCACGGCGCGCGAGGTCGAGGTCGGCAGCGGTGCGGGTGCCCCGATGTCGCCGGAATGGGAGGGCAGCGTGCAGGCGGTCGACACCGTCGCCGGCACGATCACCGTCGCGCCGCGCGGCAACGACCCGATCGTCATCGACGGCGTGTCGGTGTCCTCGGCGACCGTGCACGTCGATGCGAACACGGCGATCGTCCGGCGCGCGCAGCATGGTTCCGGCCAGTCGTCGATCGGCCTCGGCGACATCCTCGCCGGCCAGGATCGCATCTGGTGGCGTGGCACGGTCACCGGCCCGGACTCCGTCGCCGCGACCTGGGTGCGCGTCCGCGTCGATGGCTGAGTCCACGGCAGACCTGCTCGCGCACTTCGCCGGCCGCTTCGTCGCCGTCGAGGAGTTCCGCGGCGGCGAGGGCCAGACGCTGCGCGTCGCCGACCGCGGGCTCGGCCGCGAGCTGGTCCTCAAGGTGCTGCCGCGCGACGCCGAGCCGCAGGAGGCGTCGCTGCTGCTGTCGCTGCAGCACCCCGCGATCCCGACCGTGCTCGAGGTCGGCCGGCTGGCCGATGGCCGGCCGTTCGTGCTGCGCGAGTTCGTCGTCGGCGAGCCGCTGCGCGCCCTGCCCGAGGACAAGGCCGAGCTGCGCGCGCTGGTCCAGCAACTGCTCGAAGTGCTCGCCTACGTGCACCTGCGCGGCGTGTTGCACCTCGACCTGAAGCCGCTGAACCTGGTGCGCGACGGGCACGGGCAGCTGCACCTGCTCGACTTCGGCCTCGGCGCGCGCCGCGGCGAACGCGGGCGCGGCGGCACGCCGTTCTATGCCGCGCCGGAGCTGCTGCTGGGCGGTGTGCCGGACGCTCGTGCCGACCTGTTCGCGGTCGGCGCGATGGTCGCGCAGGCGCTGTGGCCGGGCCGGCGCGTGCCGCTGCCGCGGTTCGTCGCCGCGTTCCCGCGCGACGATTTCTTCGCCGCCGGCGGTGTGCGCGTCGAGGACTTCCCCGCCCCGTTCGGTGCGTTCATCCAGCGCTGCGTCGCGCGCCGGCCGGACCGGCGGTTCCTCGATGCGCAGGCGGCGCTCGAGTTCCTGTGCGGCGGCAGCGGCCGGCCGTCGCGTTCGCTGCTGGCGCCCGATCCGGTGGCGCTCTATGCCCCCGAACTGCACCTCGCCGTCGCCGACGAACGCGCCGACCTGCGGCTGTGCGGTGCGCGCAGCGAGGACCGCCGCGCGCTGGCGATGCACCTCGCGGCGACCGCGGTCGGCGTGCGCGAACTGGTCGAGCGACCGGCCGAACTGCTCGTCCGCCGCGACGGCGCAAGCGAGGTGCGGGTCGACCTGCCGCGCCTCGACGCGGTGCGCCTGCTGCCGCACCTGCAGAGCGCGTTCGGGCTGCACGGCGCGCCCGCGGATGCGGCCGCGGCGTGGCTGGCGGCGCGCGCCGGCGAGGGCAGCGCCGCGGTGCGCGACCTGCTGCTCGACCTGGTGCGCAGCGGCGAGATCGTGCCCGCGGGTTCGCGTTGGACGTGGCCGGTGGCGCGCAGCGGCCGGCTGCGCGCCCACGTCGGCGAGATCCCGTCACCGACCGCGGCCAACATCCGCGCCGCCGCCGCCGGCGGACGCCGCGAACTCGCCGTCGACCTGTGGCGGCGCGCGCTCGCTACCGATGGCGCCGGTGAGGTGGCGCTGACGACGGTGTTGGCCGAAGGGCTGCTCGAGGGTGGCGAGCCGGCCGCGGCGCTGCCGTTCTGCCGCCACGATCCGTGGCTACGCGCCCAGGCGCTGCTCGACACCGGTCAGGTGGTCGCGGCGGCTGCGGCGATGCCGCCGTTCGTCGCGGCGACCGCGACGTCGCAGCAGCGGCAGCTGTGCGCGCGCCTGCTGCTGGCGAACGGTCGCCGCGACGAGGCCGTGCAGCTGCTCGAGAAGGCGACCGAGGTCGGCGAGCGCCTGGCGCTGGCCGCCGCCCTCGAGCAGGCCGGCCGCGGCGCGGCGAGCGAGGGTGTGCTGCGCCAGGTGCTGCCGAAGCTGTCGCCGGAGTCGACGCCGTATGCGGTCGCCAGCGCGCAGACCGTGCTCGGCCACGTCGTGCGCCAGCGCGGCGACCTGGCCACCGCCCGGCGGCACTTCCAGACCGCGGCGGAGCTGCTGTTCGCGATCGGCCACGCCCGCCACGCCGCCTCGGCGCAGCTCAACCTGGGGGTCGTCGCCAAGGACCTCGGCGAACACGCCCAGGCCGTCGAGCACCTGCGCGAGGCGCGCACGCTCTACCAGCACGCCGGCGACGCGGTCGGCGCCGCGATTGCGTCCGCCAACCTCGGCATCGCGGCGCTGGCGCGCGGCGATGCCGCCGCGGCGCGGCCATGGCTGCGCGAGGCGGCGACCGTCCTGCTGCAGCTCGGCAACCTGCCGGCGGCGCGGCTGGCGCAGGTCATGCTGGCGCGCGCCGAGGCCGAACTCGGCGATCGTGCGGCGGCCGCCGCCCTGCTGCGCGAGATCGGCAAGCCCGAGTCGGAACGCATCCGCAGCGAAGCCGCGCGCGTCGCCGCCCTGCTCGCCGAGCCGCCCCCGGCTCCGCCGTCGCCGACCCCGCCGGCACCGGCAACGCCCGCCAGCCCCGCCCGTATCACCCCCGCGCCCGCTCCTTCGCCCTCGCCTGCCGACGCCATGCCCACCGGTCCGAGCCGAGAACTGTTTCGCACCTTCCTCGCGGTCAATCGCCAGCTCGCCCAGGAGACCGACCTCGAGAAGGCCATGCGCCATCTGCTCGACGCCGCCGTGACCCTGTCGGGCGGCCGCCAGGGCTACCTGCTCGTCGCCCGGCCCGACGGCATGCGGCGCGAATTCGCCAGCGGCGACCCGGGGCCGACCGGCCAGGCGTTCAGCCGTTCGCTGGCGCACCGCGCAATGGAGCTGCAGCGGACGCTGACCGGCGCCGAAGGCCTCGCCGACCGCGAACTCAGCGAAGCGCCGTCGATCCGCAACCTGCAGGTGCGCTCCGCGATCTGCGCGCCGTTCCGCTCGGCCGGCGGCACGGTCGGCGCGATCTACGTCGAGCACTCGGGCCGCGCCGACGTGTTCGGCGAGGCCGACAAGGAATCGCTCGAGGTGCTCGCCGACCAGGCCGCGATCGCCGTCGATCGCATGCTGCGCGAAGAGGCGCTGAGCGAGGAGCTGCAGCAGAGCCGCCGCGAACTCGCCGTCGTGCGCCGCCAGTTGCCCAAGGACACCGGGCAGCTGCTCGGCGACAGCCGGCC
>CAYMRG010000417.1:1234-5091 GCA_964392555.1 uncultured candidatus Brocadiaceae bacterium | reverse complement strand
CCTGCAGCCGCGCCCGACCCGGCGCGACCGCCGCGGCGTCGACCGCGAACGTCACCGCCGCCTCGGAGACCGCCACCGGCCCCACCTCGCGGCCGAGCTCGGCGAGCTCGCCGAACACGCGCGCCAGGAACACGTGCTGCGGCACCAGCCGTTCGGAGATCACGGTGACCAGCGCGACGCCGCTGCGGTGCGAGATCGCGCGCACCGCCGGCCGCGGCGCGCGCGCGGCGGCGGCGATCGTCGTGCCCGGGGCGGCGGGGTCGAGCGTGCTGCGGACGCGCAGCGGGATGCTCTTCTGCATCGCCGGCACCATCGCCGCCGGGTGCAGCACCTTGCTGCCGAACGCGGCGAGCTCGCAGGCTTCGTCGAAGGTCATGTCCGGGATCGGCAGGGCGCCGGGCACCAGACGCGGATCGGCCGTCCGGACTCCGTCGACGTCCTTCCAGATCTGGATCTCGGCGGCACCGACCGCGGCGCCGAACAACGCCGCCGTGAAGTCGCTGCCGTTGCGGCCCAGCGTCGTGACGTTGCCCTGCTCGTCGGCGCCGACGAAACCGGTCACGACCGGCACGCCTTCGACCCCGGCGAGGAAGTGCGCGATCCGCCCGTCGTCCGGCAGCGGTCGGGCGCGGCCGAACGCGCTGTCGGTGCGCAGGCCCGCGGCGAACGCATCGACCGCCGTCGCCGGCACGCCGGCGCGGCGTAGCGCCGCGGCGACGGTGCGCGCCGAACACCGTTCGCCGAAGCTCAGCAGCTGGTCCTGGGCCTTCGGGCTGATCGTGCCGACCAGCCGCAGGCCGCGCGCGAGGTCGCGCAGTTCGTCGAGCAGCGGATCGAGCAGATCGGCCGGCAGTCCGAGGTCGGTCAGGATGCCGCGGTGCAGCACCGCGATCGGCCCGACCTCGGCGCGCCCCGCGGGCGCGTCGTGGGCGACGGCGAGCAGCGCGTCGGTGACACCGGCGTGGGCCGAGACGACCACCAGCGGCCGCGCCGCCAGGTGGCCTTGCACGATCCGCACGACGCGCTCGATCGACCTGGCGTCACCGACCGAGGTGCCGCCGAACTTCATCACGATCACGCCCCGGATCATGCAGCGCCGGCCACGAGAAGGCGAGAAGCGGTGGTTCGTGGTCTTCGGCAGACGCGCCGCGCGGCATAATCGAGCGGCCCATGACTCGCATCGCGGACCTCATCCACGACTGGAACCAGACCGGCGGCGCCTTCCATCCGCCGCGGCCCCTGCAATTCGACGACGAGACGCTGCGCGACGGTCTCCAATCCCCCGCGGTCAGCGACCCGAGCCTCGAGCAGAAGCTCGATCTCCTCGAACGGATGGACCGGCTCGGCATCCATACCGCCAACCTCGGCCTGCCCGGCGCCGGCGGTCGTCCGCGCGCCGACATCCTGCACATGGCGCAGCACATCGCGAGTCGTCGCCTGAAGATCGGTGCCAACGTCGCCTGCCGCACCGTCGTCAGCGACATCGAGCCGGTCGTCGAGATGTCGCAGAAGGCCGGCATGCCGATCGAGGTCTGCGCCTTCATCGGCAGCAGCTACATCCGCCAGTACGCCGAGGACTGGACGCTCGAACGGATGCTGCAGAACACGCGCGAAGCGCTGTCGTTCGCGAGGAAGCACGACCTGCCGGTCATGTACGTGACCGAGGACACGACCCGCGCGCGGCCGGAGACGGTCAAGGCGCTCTACAGCGAGGCGATCCAGCTCGGGGCACGCCGCCTGTGCGTCTGTGACACGGTCGGTCACGCGACGCCGCAGGGCACGCGCGCGGTCGTCAAGTTCGTCCGCGACCTCGCCGACCACCACGACAAGTCGATCGGTGTCGACTGGCACGGCCACCGCGACCGCGACCTCGGCATCGCCAACTGCCTCGCCGCGATCGAGGCCGGCGCCGACCGCATCCACGGCACCGCGCTCGGCGTCGGCGAACGCGCCGGCAACGCGCCGATGGACCTGCTGCTGGTCAACTGCCGCCTGCAGGGCTGGATCCAGAACGACCTGACGACGCTGCCCGGCTACGTCGCCGCCGCTGCGAAGGCGCTCGCCGTGACGATTCCGCACAACTACCCGGTGCTCGGGCAGGATGCGTTCGAGACCGGCACCGGCGTCCACGCCGCGGCGGTCATCAAGGCCTTCAAGAAGGGCGACCACGAGCTGGCCGACGCGGTCTACTCCGGCGTCCCGGCGCACCTGGTCGGGCTCGAGCAGAAGATCGCGGTCGGGCCGATGGCAGGGAAGTCCAACGCGGCCTTCGTGCTGGAACGTCTCGGAATCGAACCGACCGACGAGCGCGTCCAACGCGTCCTTGCCGCCGGCAAGTCGAGCAAGCGACTGCTCACCGACGACGAAGTCCGTACGGCCGCCGCTCCCTGACGATCAAGTCGGGCCGGGGAAATCCCGATCCCCTCCTGCACGGAGGGATGATGGATCAGATCCTGGACATGTCGGTCGTGGAGGAGCTGTTGTCGTTCTCGGACGATGGCGACCCCGAGCTGCTGCTGGACCTGATCCGCATGTTCCTCGAGGACGGCCCCGCCAAGGTGGCCGCCGTGCAGGAGGGGTTGGCAGTCGGCGACTTCGAGAAGATGGAGCGCGCCGCCCACTCGCTGAAGGGCTCGTCGGGCAACCTCGGCGCGAAGCTGCTGCAGGAAACCTGCGAGCGCATGCAGATCGCCTCGCGCGGCCACAAGCTCGACGAGTCGCGCCAGCTGGCGACGGCGATCGCCGATCGCTACGCCCAGGCGGAAGCCGCGTTGAAGGACCTGCGGCAGAGCTACTCGTAGTCTGGCGGCCGCTCAGCCGCCGGCTTCGGCGACGCGTTCGGCAGCGGCGTTCTTGGTCGAGGCCTTCTTGGCCGACGCGCTGGCGACCTTTGCGGGCCGCGGCGCCTTGGTGCTCTTCGGCAGCCTGACGGCTCCGTTGCGCCCGACCTCTGCCGCGACTTCGACCTTGCGCACTTCTTCGCCGCTCGGCTCTTCGGCGGCGTGCACATTGATCATCGCCATCGGCGCCGCCTCCGGCTCCCAGTTGGCCGGCTGGCCGCGGTAGATGCAGCGGTGGCACTTGTGGAAGAACGTCCCCTGCCGCGCCAGGCAGACGTCGACCCCGATGCGGTGGGTGATCAGGGGCGATGCGGTGCCGTCGACGGAGGGGCAGAGGCGCATGATGGATGGGCGGGGCTCGGGAAGCCTGGGCAAAGACTTGCCAAAGAGTAGGAGTCGGCTGGGCCCGGTCAACGCCGAGCCGCTCCGACGCAGCGGTCCCACAGCGCTCGGCACGTGGCCACCGCGGTCGGCGCCTGGTGGCTCGAACGCGACAGTTCGAAGCACACGGGGCCGCGGTAACCGGATGATTTGAGGGCGGTTAGAATGGAATCGAAGGCGACTTCGCCGGTCCCGGGAACGAGGTGCTCGTGGACCCCGCGGACCATGTCCTCGAGGTGCACCTGCGACAGGAACGGTGCAGCGTCAGTGATCACGGTGGCCGGGTCGCCTTCCCATTCAGCGTAAAGGTGGCCGATGTCCAGGGTCAGCCCCGGCGCGGCCGCGCCCAGCCGGGTCTGCACCCGCCGCCAGTCGGCAAACGTCGCGACCGCCATGCCGGGCTCGGGCTCGAGCGCCGGCGTGAGCCCTTCGCCGCGGATCCGCGCGGCGGCGGCGGCGAGACCTTCGAGCAGCCACGCCTCGCTGTCGGCGCCGGGCGCCCGATCGATGCCAGCCCAGAAGCTGACGACGCTGGCGCCGAGCCGTGCCCCCATCGCCGCCACCCGACCGTAGAAGTCGAGTCGCCGCTGCCGCAGCGCCGGGCCCGAGGTTGGCGAGCACAGCAGCGCGCCAGTG
>CAYMRG010000417.1:0-1224 GCA_964392555.1 uncultured candidatus Brocadiaceae bacterium | reverse complement strand
TCGCGGGTCATCAGCGTCGGTTCGTGCTTGTGCGCCGGATCGAGCACGAAGCGCGCCCCGGTCTCCATCACCGGCGCCAGACCCAGGTCGCGCAGCAGGCGCGCCACCTCGTCGAGCTGCGCATCGGTCGTGGTCGCCGGGTCGAGGTGGCAGGTGTCCGGGGTGATCGCCACCGCCGTGTAGCCGTGCGCCGCCAGCAGCCGCAGCCCTTCGGCGAGGCGGTGGTTCTGCAGGCTGTTGGTGTGGTAGCCGAGCCGCATCGTCGGCCCGCGGCGGTCTAGCCGCCGCCCTTGCGCACGAGGTTGTCGAGCTTGCTGGCCTTCTGGTACAGGTCGGTCAGCCGCGCATACTCGTCCGGCTGGATCCAGTTCTGCATCTCGGCCTCCTCCTGCCACAGCAGGTTGGCAGCGACCAGCGCCTGCATCTCGTCGAGCTTCTGCTTGGCCTGCGCCTGCTTGGCGCGCGCGTCGGCATTGTTGCCGGCGGTGCGCAGCGTGCTGCCTTCGTTGTAGAGCTTGCGCACTTCTTCGGTCAGCGCGCCGTAGCGGTCGAGCGTCGCCGCGGTCAGCGCCGGTGCCGGGGTCTTGGGCGACGTCAGCACGCGCACGTTCTTCTTGGTCCCACCCGCCGCCGCCGGCTGCGCCGCCGCGTTCGCGGCCGGCGTCTGCTTGCCGTCCGCGGCCTGCGCCGGGTCGCCCTTGCGCTGCATCATCAGCACGACGATCACCACGACGGCCAGCGCGATGCCGCCGATCACGTAGGCCTGCGAACCGGATCCGGACGAACTGCTGCGGCTGTTGGCGCGGCGGGCAGCGGAGGAGTAGCGAGAACCCATGGGAGGGCAAGGTTTCTACCGCTGGCCGGCGGGGGCGGGAAGGGCCGACGGGGCAGCCGGCCGTGGCACCGCAGCGAGCGCTGGCTACCATCGCCGCGTCAGAAGGAGATCCGATGCACCAGCCCGCCCCCCTAGCCCGCATTTCCCACCAACCGCCGCGTCCGAGTGCGGCGATTTCGCCGTCCGGCCAGGAGGGCGAACGAAGTGCGCGGAGGCGGGGCCGTGGGCCCGCCGAGCACGCTGGCAGGGAGCGCGCGCAGCGCGCAGGCGCCGCAGGCGTTCGCCCGACGCCGCGGGGCGGCGAACGCGGCGTGCTCGATCGCGGTGGCGGTGCGAAGTGCGGGCTGGCCTTCACCCTGATGCTGGCCCTCGCGCCGTTCCTCGTCGCC
>CAYMRG010000416.1:0-5092 GCA_964392555.1 uncultured candidatus Brocadiaceae bacterium | reverse complement strand
GCTTGCCTTTTAGCGTGATTTTTGCCTTTGTAGCGTCGATCGTCACGGCACCTTCGCCGCCGCAGACGAAGTCGACCTGCTCCTCGCGCAGCGTGCGTTCCGGCAACGCCGCGCAGTGGCCGCCGAGCAGCATCACGCGGGTCGGCCCGTCGTGCAGCGCCAGCTCGTTGCAGATGTCCTGCGCGCCCGGCATCGCGAACGTCGACGCGTTGGGGTTGTGGCCGTAGACGACCACGACGCACAGCCGCGGCGCCAGCGCCGCGACCTCGGCGGCGACCTGCGCCGGCGTCAGGTCGAGCGCGTTCGCGTCGAGGATGGCGACGCGGTGGCCCTTGCGGCGCGCGTGCTCGGCGAGCAGTCCGGCCCAGATCGGCGGTTCCTTGGCCGCGAGGTCGCGGCCAAGGTTCTGGTAGATGCGGCCGTGGCCGCCGGGGTTGACCAGCAGCAGGTCGAGGGTCGGCGCGCTCATGCGACGGGCTCCACGAGCTCGGCGAGCCGCTCGCTGCCGGCGTCCTGCAGCATCGCCTGCATCGCCGCGGCGAGCCGGTCCGGCGTCGGGTAGTAGGCGCGTTCGAGGCGGCCGCTGGCGGGCATGCCGCGGTCGGGGAACGCGATCCGCTGCGGCGCGCGGCGCAGCGACGCGAAGCCGTGCTCGGCGACCTTGGCGCAGACCTCGGCGGCGAACCCGCCGAACGGAAAGTCGTAGTCCACCACCAGCAGCCGGCCGGTGCGCGCGACCGAGGCGAGGATCGTCGGCAGGTCGAGCGGCTTGATCGTCCGCGGGTCGATCAGGTCGACGTCGAGGCCATGCTGCTCGACCGCGGTCAGCGCGTGGATCGCGGCCAGCGAGCTGGCGACGACCGTCAGGCCATCGCCGCGGTGCAGGTGGTGCGCCTTGCCGAGCGGCAGCGTGTAGAGCTCTTCGGGCACGGGCCCGGTGTTCTTGTAGAGCCAGCGGTGCTCGAGGAACACGACCGGCGAATCGTCGGCGACGGCGGCCAGGAACAGGCCCTTCGCGTCGTACGGATTCGACGGCATCACGACCTTGAGGCCAGGCACCTGCGCGAACAGGCCGTGCAGCGACTGCGAGTGCTGCGCGCCGCAGCCCCAGCCGCGGCCGATGATCGAACGGATCACCAGCGGCACGCGCACCTGGCCGTCGAACATGTCGCGCCACTTGGCGACGTAGTTGACGATCTGGTCCATCGCGACCAGCAGGAAGTCGTTGCGCAGGTGGACGTGGATCGGCCGCAGACCGCTGAGCGCGGCGCCGAGCGCGACGCCGGTCATCGCGTTCTCGCTGATCGGCGTGCCGAGCACGCGGTCCGCGTGGCGCAGATCGCTCATCGAGCCGAACACGCCGAACTTGTCGTCGGCGTCGAGGCCGATCGCGAACACGCGCTGGTCGTTGCCCAGCGCCTGGTCGATCGCCTCGCGCATCGCGCCGCAGAAGCTCAGGGTGCGGCCGCCGGTCGGCGCCGTGTAGTTGCTGTCGAACTTGCTCCAGGGCATGGTCAGACCTCCAGCAGCGCAGGGTCGGGGAACGGCGAAGCCTCGGCGAACGCGATCGCGGCGGTGATCTCGGCATCGATCGCGCGCTCGATCTCGACGATCTCGCCGGGGGCGACCAGCCGGCTGCGCGTCAGCAGCAGCTCGAGCTTGTGGATCGGGCAGTCGCGCTCCGGGTCGATCGCGTTGGCCGCGAGGTCGCACGGTTCGGGGCCCTGGTGCTTCATCCAGCGCCTGGTGTGGCAGTGCAGGAAGGCCGGCCCCTGCCCGCCGCGCACGCCGGCCAGCGCGTCGCCGGCCGCATTGGCGACCGCGAGCACATCCGTGCCGTCGACCGCGGTCGCCGGCATCATCTGCGCGGCGATGCCGAGGATGTCGTGGGCGCTGTGCGCCGACTTCGGCATGACGTTCGAGAAGCCGTTGTCCTCGCAGACGAACAGCACCGGCAGCTTGCGCAGCGCGGCGAAGTTCAGGCTCTCGTAGAAGACCCCGGCGTTGGTCGCCGCGTCGCCGAAGTACGACACGCCGACGTAGTCCGCGCCGGTGAGCTGCGCCGCGAGGCCGGCGCCGACGCCGAGCGCGATGCTGCCGCCGACGATCGCCGAGGACCCGGGCAGGCCGTGCTCGAGGTCGAGCAGGTGCATCGACCCGCCGTGGCCGTGCGAGCAGCCGGTGGTGCGGCCATAGAGTTCGGCCATCAGCTTCGGCAGCGGCAGGCCCTTCGCCAGCGCCGGACCGTGCGTGCGGTGGCCGAGGAACAGCTTGTCGGCGTCGCGCAGATGGCGGCAGACCCCCACCGGTACGGCCTCCTGGCCGATGCACAGGTGCACCGGTGTCTCCATGACGTTGCTCGGGTAGAGCGCGGCGATGCGCTGGCTGGCCTGGCGGATGAGACGCATGCGGCGCAGCAGCCACAGGCCGTCCTCGCGCTTGATCGTCGACGGTCGGTTCATGAGGTCACGGGGTGGCCGGGCGTTGGCTCGGCGGGGTACGGAATGGGCCACGTCGTCGGCGCGGCGTCCGGGGCGTGGGGTGAGCCGGTGGGCGTCACCTCACGGAACGGGCGGATCGGCCGGCCGGCGCGTTCGGCCTCGGCGGTCGCGAAGTCCTGTTCGCGGTCGTAGAAGATGATCTGGCTGCCCGACGACTCGAATCGGAACGGCACGTGGACCAGTTCGCAGAGCGCGTCGGCGACCGCGGCCTGGCGTTCGGGCGGCACGAACAGCAGCAGGAAGCCGCCGCCGCCGGCGCCCGTGATCTTGCCGCCGAGCGCGCCGGCCGCGCGGGCGCGTGCATAGAGATCGTCGACCTCGCCGGTCGTGATGCCGGAGCCGAGGCTCTGCTTGGTGACCCACGCCTCGTCGAGCAGCTCGCCGAAGCCGGTGATCGGCTGCTCGCTGGCCAGCAGGTCGATGCTCTCGTCGACGAGGTCGCGCAGGATGCGGAGCTGCCGGCGCTTCCTGCCGAGGTCGGTGACGTAGGTGGCCGCGACCTGCGACGCGGTGCGCACGATGCCGGTGTAGAACAGCATCAGGTGCGCGTCGAGCTGCTCGACGCGGCCCTGCGGCAGCAGCACCGGCGCGACCTGGATCTGGCCGTCCGGCGCGAACGTGATCTTGTTGAACCCGCCGAACGCCGCCGCGGCCTGGTCCTGCGAGCCGACGGTCTCGCGCAGCAGGTTCTGCTCGGCGTGGATCGCCTCGCCCATCAGCTGGTGCTTGCCGACCATTCGCCCCTGCAGCGCGTGCAGCGCGTGCAGCAGGCCGACCGTGAACGCCGAGCTGGTGCCCATACCGCTGCGCGCCGGCAGGTCGCCGACGTGGTGCACTTCGAGGCCGCGCGTGATGCCCTGGTGGCGCAGCAGGCAGCGCACGACCGGATGCTCGATCTCGTCGATGCGCCGGCAGTTCTCGACCTTCGACCAGACGACGCGGTAGCGGTAGTCGAAGAACGGCGGCAGGAACCGGCAGGTCAGGTAGCAGTACTTGTCGATCGTCGTCGACAGCACGGCGCCGCCGTGCGCGAGGTACCACGCCGGGTAGTCGGTGCCCCCGCCGAAGAACGAGATGCGGAACGGCGTCCGGCTGATGATCACGGCGTCACCCCCGCCAGCACGCCAGGCTGCAGCGCCAGGTCGGCGAGCGTGTCGACGACGAAGTCGGGATCGCACAGGCCGTCGCGTTCGGTGCCGGCGCCGTAGCCGGTGCGGACCAGCGCGGTGCGGATGCCGAGGCGGCGACCGAGGTCGATGTCGCACTGCTTGTCGCCGACGACCAGGCACTGCGCGGGCGCGTAGCCGGTCGCGGCGAGGGCGCGCTGCAGCAGCTCGGGCTCGGGCTTGCGGCACGCGCAGCCGGCGTCCGGATGGTGCGGACAGTGCCAGATCGCGCGCAGCGTGATGCCAGCGGCGGCGAGCTCGCGTTCGAGGCGGTCGTGGACGGCGCGCAGCGCCGCCTCGTCGAAGTAGCCGCGGCCGATGCCGGACTGGTTGGTGACGATGGCAAGCTCGAAGCCGCGCTCGGCGAACGCGCGCAGGCCCTCGACCACGCCGGGCAGCAGCGTCACCGCCCCGGGATCGGCGAGGTAGTGGCGTTCTTCGATCAGCGTGCCATCGCGATCGAGCACCAGCAGGCCCTGACGCGGCCGCGCCGGCGCGGCGGGCAGCGCGGCGAAGAACGCCTCGGCGGCGGCGAACGATGCGGGCGTGCCGATGTCGAGGAACGCGCCGTGCACGGTCGTGGCGCGCAGCGCGAACTGTGCCAGGCTCGGCAGCACGTCCCGCTCGAGCGAGCACGGGCCGAGCTTCGGGATCGCGCGCAGCACCGGCGTCGGCAGCCAATAGATACCTGCGTTGACCAGGCCGGGGCCGCCGGCGGCGGCCTTCTCGGCAAAGGCCACGACCTGGCCATCGGCGTCGAGCGCGACCGTGCCGTAACGGCTGGCGTCGTCGACGGCGACGGCGACCAGGCGCGCGACCTCGGGCGTCGTGCGCGCTGCGGCGACGAACGCCGCGAGGTCGAGGTCGCAGTAGGAATCGCCGTTCAGCACCACCACGCCGTCGTCGGGCGCCAGCGGCGCCGCGTAGCGCAGCGCGCCGGCGGTGCCGAGCGGGGTCGCCTCGCGCGAGTAGACCAGCTCGACGCCGTCGTGCGAGCTGCCGAACGCCTGTTCGATCTGCTCGCCGAGGTGGCCGGTGCAGAGGATCACCTGGCGGCAGCCGGCGCGCGCGAGCTGGTCGAGCAGGTGGACGAGGAACGGCTCGCCGGCGACCGGCGCGAGCGCCTTCGGTCGGTCGGCGACCGCCGCGCGCAGGCGCGTGCCCAGGCCGCCGGCCAGCACCATGGCCACGAAGCCCGCTCCGTCGGTTGACCCCGTCTGCTGTTTCGCCGCGTTCGCCATCGATCCTCTCCTGCGGCGCCGGAGCGCCGCTGCCATGGCGGCTATCGACCCAGGAGCGCGGCCGGCTTGAACTTCGGCGGCGGCGAGAGCCTGAGAGAGAATCCGCTCGAAAGCTCTGCGCGGCCGCGTAGGCGGCCGCCAATTGGCATCCTGAGAGGCCGTATCGTGATTTCCTCTCGGCCTC
>CAYMRG010000415.1:0-5094 GCA_964392555.1 uncultured candidatus Brocadiaceae bacterium | reverse complement strand
CGCCAGCGGTTGCGCAGCGCCACGGCGACGGCGCGCTTGGCCTTCTGCTGCCCGACGATGTACTCGTCGAGGCGGCGGGTGATCTCGCGGGGGGTGAGGTCGGCTCCGAAATCGGTCATGGCGGGGGCGAGCAGCATAGCGGCTCGCTCCCGCGGCCGCGGCTCACTTGTCGCCGGCAGCCTTCAGGCGCTCGGCGCGCGCCTTCTTGAACGCGTCCTCGTCCTGGATGGTCTTCAGGTATTCGATCCAGCCCTTGACGCGCCGGACGTTCAGCTCGGCCTTCCTCGGGTGGACTTCTTCGCCGGCGTTGACCGGGATGAACGAGCCCGACGTCGGGCCGCCGATGATCACCTCCATCACCTTCTGGAACTCGATGCCGCTCATCGCGGTCTCCCAGTGCGTGAAGTCGGTCTGGCGGAGCTGCTCGACGATGGCGAACATCGCCGGCCAGCCGATCTCCTGCAGCTGCGGCTTCGCCTTCATGCCGGCCTTGCCGCCGTTGACGACGTCGGCCACCAGCTCGCGGACCTTGGCCTTCTGCGCGTCGTCGATCGCCGCCGGCCACTCGACCTCGGGGAAGGTCTTGGGGTCCTGGACGTCGGCCATCGTATTGACGTTCTCGAGGCCCTTGGCGCGCATCCACGCCGGCTCGTTCGGGTCGACCGCGGCCGGCGCCTCGGCCGGCTTGGCGGCCGCTTCCGCGGGCTTTTCGGCGGGCTTGTCGGCCGGCTTCGCCGCCGGCTTGTCGGCGCTCGCTTCGGCGGGCTTGGCCGCACCGGCGTCGCTCGGCTTCTCGGCGGTCGCCTCGGCGGGCTTCGCGGTCGGCTCGGCCGGCGCCGCGGCGGGCGGCGTGTTCTGGGCGGCCTCGTTCTGCTTCGGCTCCTCGCCGCCGCCGCGCGTCATCAGCACGACGACGACCGCGATCGCCGCGACCAGGCCGACGCCGCCGAGCACCAGCGGCATCGCGCTCTTCTTCTTCTCGGCGCCGTCGCCGCGGCCGCGCCGGCCGGCGCGCCCGCCGCCTTCCTCGCCTTCGTCGCCGCCCTTGGCGCGGCGGCCGCCGGCGCGGGCCGTGCGGGCCGAACCGGTGCCCGCGCTCGCGCGCGCTTCGGCGCCCGATTCACTCTTGGCACGCGGCTCGCTCTTGGCGCGCGACACCGCCGGCTTCGCGGCGGCGGCCGGCCTGGCCGCGGCCGCAGGCTTGGCGGCGGCGCTGGCCGTGGGCGCACTGGCGCTCGCGCGCTGCGCGGCGACGTCGATCACGCTGCCGCACTTCTGGCACTTGGCTTTGGTGCCCGAGAACGTCTCGGGCAGTTTGTACTTCGCGCCGCAGTTGTCGCAGGCGATCTGGAGGAAGCTCATGGCGGGGGCCTTCGGGTCGTAGGGATTCGGAGGGAGTGTCGGAGTGGCGCGCGGCGCTACTTCTTCTTGGGTGGGTTCTGCGGCTGCTGGCCGGACTTCGGCGCCTGGTCGGGCGACGTCGGGAACTCGAGGCTCTCCTCGGTCTCGTAGTAGCGCGACAGGTCGCTGTTGCCGTAGCGGTACCAGTAGGCGAAGTACTGGCGGATGCTCGATTCGCGCGCGGCCTTGTCCTTGGCCGCGTCGCCGCTGCCGGCCTTCGGGTAGGCCGCGGCGAAGCCGGTCCACGTCTCGAACGCCTTGGTCAGCGGCACGACCTTTTCGTTGTTGGCGTTGAGGTCGGCGTAGAGGTCGTTCAGCGCGTTGAGGATGCGCGGCACCGCGGCCTTGCGGTCGTCGAGCGTCTTGACCTTGGCCATCGCCTTGTTGAACAGGACCGGCTGGTTGTCGGTGACGCTGCGCAGCAGGTCGGCGACGACGGCGTCGGCCATCGCGCGCTGCTCGGGCGTCGCGTTCTCCCAGTGCGGCACCGGCGCGACCTTCGATTCGAGCACCTTGCGCGTGCCGTTCTCGTCGGTGACCTCGGTGACGGTCGCCGCGGCGATCGCGGTGTTGGGCGGCGCGACCGGGCCGCCCTTGCCGGCTGCCGCGCTCGGCGCCTTGTCCGGGTTGCCCTCGGGCTTCACCGTGACCTGCCAGCCGGTGACCTTGACCTGCGCGCCGTCCATGCGGAACTGCACGTCGATCTCGCCGCGCGTCTTCTTCGAGTAGTTGTCGTCGCGGGCGGTCAGGTAGACCGTCGCCGCGCCGGTCGGATCGTTCATCGCCGCTTCGCTGTCGAGCATCGCCGACGGCACGTCGAGCTCGCGCAGGTAGCGGGCGCTGTCGTGGGTCTGGAAGGCCTTGACGATCTCGCTGCTCGGCGTGTCCGGCGACAGGCCGAACGTCGCGGCGAGCGCCCGCAGGTCGCTGTGGGTCTCGAGCACCAGCGGGTTGTTGCGGCCGACGGCCTGCGCCCAGGCGAGCACCTGGCTGGTGCGGGGGTGGTTGCCGCGCGTGTACGTCTCTTCCTGCCGGGCGGCCGGTGGCGCCTTCTTGGTCTCGCCGTCGTGACCACCGCCCTTGAGCAGCACGAACGACAGGATCATCGCGACCGTCACGCCGCCGAAGATCAGGTAGGTCTTGGTGTGGTTGGGCGCCTGCGCGCGCTTGCCGGTCTGGGTCTTGGGGAAGAAGGTGCGGTGGCACGACTGGCACTCGATCTTCTCCTCGAGCGCCTCTTCGGTGACACGGTACTGCGTGCCGCAGCCCGGGCACGCGACGTCGACGCGCCCGTCGGTGCGCGCCCGTGGGCTGCGCGAGCGGGACGAGCTGGAAGAAGAACGTGCGGACGAACGGGACGCAGCCGAGGAGCGTCGTGCCACTGGGATCCTGGTGAGGAGGGTTGAAGGGCCGGAAAACGGTACTCCGTTTCGGGACGGGGTGTCAACCGGCGTTCCGCGGCGGCGCTGCGAAGGCGCCCTTGGCACCGGCCGGAACGACCTGCACGTTCACCCTCGACCGGTGCACGGCGGCGGCGTACACCCGCCGCCATGCGCTTCCGCATGGAGACCGAACTGCGCCCGGCTGGCGACCAGCCGCGGGCGATCGAACAACTCGCCGGCTGGATCGCGGGGGGGGCACCGGCGGCCACGCTGCTCGGCGTGACCGGCTCGGGCAAGACGTTCACGGTCGCCAGGCTGGTCGAGCAGCTGCAGCGGCCGACGCTGGTGCTCGCGCCCAACAAGACGCTCGCCGCCCAGCTCTATGCGGAGTTCAAGTCGTTCTTCCCGCACAACGCGGTCGAGTACTTCGTCAGCTACTACGACTACTACCAGCCCGAGGCGTACGTGCCGACGACCGACACGTACATCGAGAAGGATGCGCTGATCAACGAGGCGATCGAGCGCATGCGCAACTCGGCGACGCGCTCGCTGATGGAGCGCCGCGACGTGCTGATCGTCGCCTCGATCTCGTGCATCTACGGCCTCGGGTCACCCGAGAACTATCGCGAGCTGTCGGTGACCGTGAAGCAGGGGCAGCGCATCGACCGCGACGTGCTGCTGCGCCAGCTGACGGCGATCCAGTTCGTGCGCGACAACTACGACTTCCAGGCCGGGCGCTTCCGCGTCCGCGGCGACGTCGTCGAGATCTACCCGTCCTACGAGGAGGCGCGGGCGATCCGCGTCGAGCTGTGGGGCGACGAGGTCGAGTCGCTGGTCGCGATCGACCCGCTGCGCGGCGAGGTGCTCGAGAAGCTCGACAGCATCACGATCTACCCGACGACGCACTACGTCTCGACCAGCGACCAGATGTTGAAGGCCTGCGAGTCGATCGAACAGGAGCTCGAGCAGCGGCTCGTCGAGCTCGAGGGCCGCAAGAAGCTGCTCGAGGCGCAGCGGCTCGGCCAGCGCACGCGCCACGACCTCGAGATGATGCGCGCGACCGGCATCTGCCAGGGCATCGAGAACTACAGCCGCCACCTCGACGGCCGTTCGGTCGGCCAGCCGCCGGCGACGCTGCTGCACTACTTCCCCGACGACTTCCTGCTGGTCGTCGACGAATCGCACGTCGCGATCCCGCAGGCCGGCGGCATGTACCGCGGCGACCGCGCGCGCAAGACGACGCTGGTCGACTTCGGCTTCCGCCTGCCGAGCGCGCTCGACAACCGGCCGCTGAAGTTCGACGAGTTCGAGAACCTGCTGCGGCAGATCCTGTTCGTCTCGGCGACGCCGGGCACCTACGAGATCGAGCGCAGCGCCGGCCGCGTCACCGAGCTGGTCGTGCGCCCGACCGGTCTCGTCGACCCGCCGGTCGACGTGCGGCCCGCTCGCGGCCAGGTCGACGACGTCGTCGGCGAGGTGCGGCAGCGCGTCGCGAAGAAAGAACGCGTGCTGATCACGACGCTGACCAAGCGTTCGGCCGAGGAGCTGACGGACTACCTGCGCGATCTCGGCATCAAGGTGCGCTACCTGCACAGCGACATCGACAGCCTCGAGCGCACGGCGCTGATCCGCGACCTGCGGCTCGGCGTGTTCGACGTGCTGGTCGGCATCAACCTGCTGCGCGAAGGTCTCGACATCCCCGAGGTGACGCTGGTCGCGGTGCTCGACGCCGACAAGGAGGGCTACCTGCGCAGCAAGACCTCGCTGATCCAGACCTGCGGCCGTGCCGCGCGCAACGTCGACGGCCGCGTCATCCTCTATGCCGACAGGCGCACCGACTCGATCACGGGCGCACTCGCCGAGATGGAGCGCCGCCGGCAGAAGCAGCGCGCGCACAACGAGGAACACGGCGTCGTGCCGAAGACCATCGTCAAGCCGGTCCGCGACCTGCTCCAGGCGCCTGCCGACGAGAACGGCGAGATCCCCCTGCCCGGGCAGAAGAAGGGCAAGCGCGGCCGCGGCAAGCAGCAGGCGGCCGACCCCATCGAACAACCCGCGCCGCGGCGCCAATTCGCCGACCACAAGGACCTGCTGAACCACGTCAAGATGCTGCGCACCGAGATGCTGGCCGCGGCCAAGAACCTCGACTTCGAACTCGCGGCCCGCATCCGCGACGAGGTCTACCGCCTCGAACAGCTCGACATGGAATTGCTGTAACGGTTCAGCGTCTTCTCTTCTCTTCTCTGCCTTCTTTTCTGGGTCTTCGGGAAGTCGTGTGGGTGAATGGCGGGGATCGCGCCGAATCCGATTG
>CAYMRG010000414.1:0-5112 GCA_964392555.1 uncultured candidatus Brocadiaceae bacterium | reverse complement strand
CTTCAGGTAGATCGGTTCGGCGTTGCGGAGCCGGCCGACGCGGATCTTCGGTCCCTGCAGGTCCGCGAGGATGCCGATCGCGCGGTGGGTGCGCCGCGCCACGGCGCGGATCCGGCGCACGGTCTCGGTGATCTTCGCGTGGTCGGCGTGCGCGCAATTGATGCGGAACACGTCGACTCCGGCCTGCACGAGTTCGGCCACCTTGGCGTCGGTGTTCGACGCGGGGCCGAGCGTCGCGACGATCTTCGTTCGATTGTGCCAAGCCATCGGTTCAGCTCCGGGCGCCTGAACCGGCGCCGCGTCGTCCAATCGCACCGCAAGGCGCGCCGGACGCGGCGGGAGTTGTAGCGCGCGCCCGATTGCGTTCGAGCCGATTCCGGGATTGCTCTCGCGGCGCGGCGCGCCGCCAGCGGATCAGCTGCCGAACGACGCCTTGTTCTTCTCCCACCACTCGGTCCAGCGCTGGACCGCACGCGACCGCGCATCCTTGGTGGCGAGCGTCTCGAACGGGAACTTCTGTCCGGTGACCTCCTTCAGCGAGCGCCACGCGGTTTCGCGCACGTTTTCGTCGGCATCCTCGAGGCCAGCGAGCAGCACCTCGACGACGGCGGTCGTCTTCCAGTCGCGCAGCCCTTCGACGGTCAGGCGCCGCACGAAGGAGTCGGGATCGCGGGCCAGCGGCAGCAGGCGCTCCACCACCGCGGCGTTCTTGGCGCGCAGCAGCGCGTCGACGGCCTCGAACCGCACGGCGGGCTCGCTCGAAGCGAGCTTGGCCACGGCCGCCGAGAGTTCGGGCGACAGCGCTTCCCCGCCGGCCTCGGGAGGTTGCACGGGCGCAGCCACGGGCACCTCGGGCGCCGCCGCCGGGCGGGCCCGCGCTGCGGCCAACAGGTCGGCGAGCGTGCCGCCCTGCTGCAGCAACTGGCCGCGCAGGTCATCGAACAGCGGCCGGGTGTCGACCGTGCGCTCGGCCACATTCTGCAGCCCGGCTGCGATCCGCGCCTGCTCCTGCTGCAGCTTCGTCACCTGGGCCGCCAGGGCCTCCGCTAGCCGACCGTGCTCGGCCAGCACCGTGTCCAGCCGTTCACGCAGCCCATCGAGGTCGGCGCGCCGCGCCATGCCGTCGGTGGCCATGCCGACCGCCTGCAGGACGTCGCTGTCCGAGCGCTGTGCCTCGATCAGCTGTGCCTGGCTGGCCCGGTTGGCCGCATCGGCGTTGCTGATCCGCGATTCGAGGAAGATCGTCGCGGCGGCGACCGCCGCCAGCAGCACGATGCCGATCGTCAGGAAGCGACCGTCGCGCCCGGCCACCGCGCCCCGGTCCCCGGCACCCGCCCCGCGCCCGCGCAGGACGCCGAGGCAGCATGCGCCGATCGTCTTGCCCTGATGGCGGATGGCGGCGCCGCTGGCCGCATCCACCGCTGGCACCGAAGCGCCACACAGATCGCAGAACTCGACTTCCAACGGATCCTGTTGCATCGCCACCTCGCAGGCGCCGGCCGCAGGGAAGATGCAGCCCGGGTTCGCCCACAGCTCATAGTCGCCGGAAGTGCCGACGAAACCACTCCCGACACGGACTCGTCGGGGATTCCTGTCCTTGGACCCGTCCGGCTGGCCGAGCGTAAGCCCAGGCGACCGGCCAACCGGAAGCCCGCGGCGAGACCGCGGGAGCGGTCGATCAGCCCAGCTTGGCCCGCAGCTGCTCGACGCGGTTGAGCCGCTCCCAGGCGAAGTCCGCGCGGCCGAAGTGTCCGTAGGCCGCGGTGCGGCGGTAGACCGGGCGCTTCAGCTCGAGGTCGCGGGCGATCGCCGCCGGCCGCAGGTCGAAGACCTCGCGCACGGCTGCGGTCAACTTGTCTTCGGCGACCTTGCCGGTGCCGAACAGGTCGCAGCGGATGCTGACCGGCTGGGCGACGCCGATCGCATAGGCGACCTGCACCTCGCAGCGGTCCGCGTAGCCGGCGCCGACGATGTTCTTCGCGACCCAGCGCGCCGCGTAGGCGGCCGAACGGTCGACCTTGCTCGGATCCTTGCCCGAGAACGCGCCGCCGCCGTGACGGCCCATGCCGCCGTAGGTGTCGACGATGATCTTGCGACCGGTCAGGCCGGCGTCGGCCTTCGGCCCACCCTCGACGAAGCGACCGGTCGGGTTGAGGTACCAGCGCGTGGTCGCGTCGACCATCTCCTTCGGCAGGGTCTCGAGCGCGACGGTCTTCAGCGCATTCTCGAGTTCGGCCGTCGACACGCTCGCGGAGTGCTGGTGCGAGATGACGACGGTGTTGATGCGCACCGGCTTGTTGGCGGCATCGTATTCGACCGTCAGCTGGCTCTTCGCATCGGGGCGCAGGAACTTGAAGCGGCCGGCCTTGCGCGCCTGGGCGAGGCCTTCGAGGATGCGGTGGCTGAAGTGGATCGGCAGCGGCATCAGCGCGTCGGTCTCGCGGCACGCGTAGCCGAACATCATGCCCTGGTCGCCGGCCCCCTGCTCCTTGCTCTGCGACGTCGTCGAATCGACGCCGAGGGCGATGTCGGCCGACTGGCGCTGGATCGAGGTCAGCACCGCGCACGAGTTGTAGTCGAAGCCGACCTCGGGGTCCGTGTAGCCGATGTCCTTGACGACACCGCGCACCACGTCCTGGAAGTCGATCTGGGCGCGCGTCGTGATCTCCCCGGCGAGCACCACGAAACCGCGCGAGCACATGGTCTCGCAGGCGACGCGGGACTCCGGATCCTGGGTCAGGATGGCATCGAGCACCGCGTCCGAGATCTGGTCGCAGACCTTGTCCGGGTGACCTTCGCTGACCGACTCGCTCGTGAAGAGACGCAGTTCCTTGCTCATGGCTGTGGCGTTCGTGGACGTCTGATGCTCAGTAACGAAATTGTCTGCGGCGGGCGCTGCCGGCGCGAAAGGGCGGCGAGTCTAGCGAGCGGCCGGTGCGGACGCCGCTGCAAACCGGACCAAAAACCTGCGTCGCCAGGGGCCATGGGTTGGGAAGGAACCAACCAGGCTGTCCCGCCACGTGGCGCTCCGGAAAAGTCCGCAGCCGTCGACCGAAAAATCGCGTGCAACCGCGGCTGCCCTGGAACTACTTGCTGCAGCGCCTCTCAGCCACCCACCCACCGAACGTTTGCCACCAGAACGCGGACCGAACATGCGAGCAGGCACCACCACGCTGAACCGGACTTCCGTCGGGCTGACGATCCTTGCCCTCTGCATGCTGTTGCTGCTGGCCCTCATGCGTTGACAGCCGCCGGCTCAGGTCCCGCTGGTCTCAGGTTCCGCTGGTCTCAGGTCCCGCTGGGGCTGGGCGCCGGCGGCTGCTTCGCGGGCGGCACGATGCCGCGGCTGACCAGCAGCGTTGCGGCGACGAATCCGGCGGCGAACAGGTAGGGCGCCTCGATCGCCAGGTTGTCGAACACCCAGCCGTAGAACAACGGCGCGGCGGCGCGGGCGATACCACCGTAGGTCTGCTGCAGACCCATGTACAGGCCGCGATCCGCCGCCCCGACGAACTGCGACAGCAGTGCGGTGACGCAGGGGAACGTCAGCGCCGCGCCGATCGGCATCAGCCCGATCGCCAGAGCCAGGACCGGCAGGTTGTGCGCGAACGCCAACAACAGGAGCCCCGTGGCGAGGGTGACGATGCCGAGCGTCGAGGTGCGGAGTTCGCCGAACCGGTCGACCGCGCGGCCGAGCACGAGCACGCGCGCGAACACCGAGATCGAGCCGAGGTAGAGGAAGACCGGCCAGATCGTCTCCTCGGTGACGCCGAACCGTCGGCCGAGGAACAGCGCCAGCACCGACGTCACGCCATGGAAGGCGCCGATGGCGATGGCGTAGACCAGGATCACCCGGGACGCCGGTTCGCCGAGGTGCGTGACGACCCGCGACAGCGCGCGCCAGGGCGAGGTACGCGCCTGGTTCGTCTGGCCGCGTGATTCCGGCAGGTAGAGCAGCGCGAAGACGATGTTCACCGCGCAAAGCACCGCCGCCAGCACGCCGGGCGCCGCCGCCCCGAGCCGGAACTCTCCCGCACCCGGCAGCAGATCGTGCTTGCCCCAGGCCAGCGCCCACCCACCGAGCACCGGGCCGAACGCGACGCCGAGGTTGGTCGACGCCGACAGCCAGCCGAGCGCCCGAGCGCGCTGGCTCGGTTCGGTGCTGTCGGCGACGTAGGCCTGGATCACGCCGACCGTGCCGCCACCTGCACCCTGGACGAGGCGCGAGGCGAACAGCAGCCACAACGCGTCGGCGATGCCGAACACCAGGTAGGCGCACGCCGAGGCGGCCAGCGCCACGACCAGCGCCGGCCGCCGGCCGTAGCGGTCCGAGAACCACCCCCACAACGGCGCGCTGACGAGCTGCGCGACGACGAAGGCCGAGGCGATCATCCCGTTCAGCGTCCCGACCTCGAGCTTCGTGCCGAGCACATCGAGGCCGTTCGGGCACAGCCGCTCGACGTAGAACGGGATCAGTGGCATGACCAGGAACACGCCGACCATGTCGACGAACGCGGTCGCCATCAGCACCGCGAGCCGCGCCGGCACCTTGACCAGTTCGCGACCGAGCACGAACAGCAGCAGGCAGCCGAGCGCGCCGAGCGCAATGCGGACCGAGGTCGAATCGAAGGCGTGCGTGAGGTCGAGTTGGGCCATGCGCGGGCGTCGGGGCGGCCAGGTGCTTTCCTCGGGGCGGCGAACCGCGCACGATGCCGGCGTGCAATACCACGCCCTGGATCCGGAGCGGATCATCGCGACCGCCGGCCTGCTGCACCAGCGGATCCGCGAACGCTTCCCCGACGCGGGTCTCGGCAACGTCGCCGCCGAGCTGCTGTCGATCGCCCGCGCGCACGCGGCGCGCAGCGCGCGGATCCGCGAGCCGAACTGGTGGCTGCGGCTGATCTCCGCGGCGCTGCTGGTCGGCGGGCTCGCGTCCCTGGCGCTGCTGTTCTGGAGCGTGCGCGTGCGCGTCGAGAACGAGTGGACGCTGGCCGAGATGATCCAGACGCTCGAAGCCGGGCTGTCGATGACGATCTTCCTCGGCGCCGCCGCGGTGTTCGCGCTCAACCTCGAACAGCGCCGCAAGCGCCGCCGCTGCCTCGAGGCGCTGCA
>CAYMRG010000413.1:0-5118 GCA_964392555.1 uncultured candidatus Brocadiaceae bacterium | reverse complement strand
GGCGTCGGGCTTCCCCGAAGCGTGCTCGGCGGGGCGAAGGCCCCGCCTGCGCGCGGCCTCGGGTCGCCTTCCTTGTAGGACGACGAAATCGGCGCGCTCGGGTGGGGCGCTTGGTTTCGCAGCGCTGCGAGCGTCGGGGTTCCGTTCGGCGCGCTCGAGCGGGGCGAGGGCGCGGCCGCTGTGGTCAGCGTGGCAGCGGTTCGGCGTCGTGCGCGTCGGCGGTCGCCGGCGGTTCGGCGCGCAATTCGAATGCGCGTAGCTCGACGGCCTGGAACACGCGCAGGAGGTTGCGGCCGAGCACCTTCTCGACGGTCGCCGGCGGCAGTCCGGCGGCCAGCAGCCGGTAGGTGAGGCGCGGCAGGAAGGAGACGTCGTCGAGGTCCTGCGGCACGCACGGCACGCCGTCGAAGTCGCTGCCGAGGCCGACGTGGTCGGGGCCGGCGACCTCGATCGCGCGCAGGACGTGCTGGACGAGCCGATCGAGCGGCGGCCGCGGGACCGGCGGGAAGCGTTCGTCGAGGGCGGCGAGCGCCTGCGCCAGTTCGGGGCTGCCGACGGCGAACTTCTCGCGCGCGGCCTTCTCCTGGATGCTGCGCGTGACCTGGCGCGCCGAACGGTTCTTCGCGTAGTCCTCGTCGAGGAAGCCGCAGTTGTAGTTGATCATCAGCACGCCGTCGTTCGCGGCCAGCGCCCGCGCCATCTCGTCGGTGACGTTGCGTTTGTGGCCGCAGAGCGCGCGCATCGAGCTGTGCGAGCAGATCGCCGGCGCGCGGGTGGCGCGCAGCGCGTCGAAGAACGTCGCGTCGCTGACGTGGCTCAGGTCGACCATCATGCCGAGGCGGTTCATCTCGCGGACGACCTTGACGCCGAGCCGGTTGAGGCCGCCCCAGCGCGGCTCGGCGGGTGCGCACGAGTCGGCGAATTCGTTGTGGTTGGTGTGGGTCAGCGTCATGTAGCGGACGCCGAGGCGGTGGAACAACCGCAGCAGGCCGAGGTCGCCTTCGATCGCGTGACCGCCTTCGATGCCCATCAGCGCGGCGTGCCTGCCGGCGCGCACCGCGGCGAGCAGCTCCTCGCTGCTGGTGCACAGCGTCATGCGGTCCGGGTAGCGGTCGCAGGTGCGAACCAGCCCGTCGATCATCATCAGGGCGCGCCGCGCGCTGCCGTTCGCCGTGCCGGGTTCGGCGGGGCGCGGCCAGTCGTCGTTGATCGTCACCGGTGCGCCGGCGAACAGCGCGTGCTCGTCGCCGTAGAAGCGCGAGTCGACGTAGATCGAGTAGAAGACCGCGTCGAGGCCGCCGGCCGCCAGCCGCGGCAGGTCGGCGTGGCCGTCGGCGGCGCGCTGCCCCATGTCGAACCCCTGGTCGAGGATGCGCGTCGTCGTGTCGACGTGCGTGTCGACCACCAGGGCTGTGTGGTGGAGCTGCCAGGCCTTCTGCCACAGCGCCGCGTCGTAGCCGTCCGGCGGCGCCGGGCACGGCGGCGGGGTGGGCGGGGACTGGGCGGGAAGGGCGGCGAGCAGCCAGGTGGCGGCGACGGCGGCCAGCGAATGCGGGTTGCGGCGGTCCGGCATGCCGCCATCGTCGCGCCGCCCGGCTGCGCCGCAAGCCGCGATTCGCCGTTGCACGGCGGCGGCGGGGCCGTATGCAGGGCGCCTCTCCACGCGACCGGAACCCGCTTGCGACTGTTCGCCATCAGCGACCTGCACCTGAGCCTCGGCGTCGACAAGCCGATGGACATCTTCGGCCCCCAATGGGTCGGCCACGCCGATCGCATGCGCGAAGCCTGGGACGCCATGGTCGCGCCCGAGGACTGGGTGCTGGTCGGCGGCGACACCTCCTGGGGCCTGGACCTGGTCGAGGCCAAGCCCGACCTCGACTGGCTCGGCGAGCGCCCCGGCCAGAAGGTGCTGATCAAGGGCAACCACTGCATGTGGTGGACGTCGCGCAGCAAGGTCGAGAAGATCCTGCATCCGTCGATCCGGCTGCTGCAGAACGACGCCGTGCGGCTCGACGACGGCACGGTCGTGGTCGGCACGCGGCTGTGGGATCCGCCGACCGCGCCATGGGCCAAGGCCGAGGCGGCGAAGGTGTTCGCGCGCGAACTCGAGCGGCTCAAGCTGTCGATCCAGGCCGGCGAGAAGCTCGGCGGCTGCGTGCCGGGCGGCGCGCGCACGATCGCGCTGGTCCACTACCCGCCGCGCTACAGCGATGGCGGCGCCACCGACGCGGTGCCGCTGCTGGAGGCGGCGAACGTGCGGATCTGCGTCTACGGGCACCTGCACGGCCGCGACCACAAGTACGGCTTCCAGGGCGTCGCCAACGGCATCCGCTACTACCTCGCGTCGGTCGACGCGATCGACTTCCGGCCGATCCCGATCCCGCTCGACGAGTAGCGGCGCCGCGCGCGCCGGCGGGTTGCGCCGGCGGGTTGCGAACGGTGCGCCGCGCCTGCATCCTGCCGGCATGCGCTCGTCGCTCGCCGTCGCCGTCCTGGCGTTCTCGTCGTTCGCCTGCCAGGCGCCGACGCCGACCCTGCCCGACGGCGAAGGCCGCGGATTGCTCAGCAGCGACACCACGGCGCCCGCGGGCGCCGCGATCTACGAGCGGCCGACCTGGCGCGTCGGCGATCGCTTCACGATGGTCGTCGGCGAGCGCGTGCGCAGCACGTTCACCGTCACCGCGGTCGAAGGGCAGGGCTACGTCCTCGATTGCGACGGCAAGGTGCGCATGCACTACGACCTCGACCTCGGCAACCTCGGCATGTGGGTCGGCGACGGCGACGTGGCGCAGCGGCTGCTGTCGCCGGTCGACGTGCGCTACACCTGGCCGCTGTGGGTCGGCAAGACCTGGTCCTGCGAGTTCGCCGAACGCACCGTCGGTGGGCCGGCGGTGACGCTGGCAGCGCGCTATCGCGTCGAAGCGATCGATCGCGTCAGCGTGCCGGCGGGCACGTTCGAGGCGCTGCGGATCGTGCGCCTGCTGCGGCCGACGGCCGGCGCGGACGCGACGCCGACCCGCGCGCAGGTCATCTGGTATGCGCCGTCCGTCGGCTTCGAGGTCCGGCAGATGATCGGTCAGTCGCTGATCGAGCTCGATTCGTTCGCGGCCCGGTAGCCCACGTCGCTGGTGAGAACTACGGGCCGTGAGCCGGCGTCACTTGTCGACGCGCGTCCAGCCCGAACGGTCCATCAGCAGGCTCTGCACCGCGCCGTCGGTCGCTTCGACCGGCAGGTGTTCGAAGCCCGTGCCGGCGCCGTCCCAGAGGTCGTGGAACCAGAAGTGCCACGCGTCGCCGATCACGAAGTCGCCGACGAACGCCAGGGCGTAGCCGACCGGCATCACCGGCACGATCCACAGCGCGCCGTCGAGCAGCGGGCTGTTGACGTAGAGCTTGTGGTCCCAGTCGTCGACCGTGCGGCGCAGCTGGTGGGGGCCGGCGGCGCACGCGCCGAGCAGACCGGCGAGCATGAGGACGGCGACGTGGCGGATGCGCTTCTGCATGGTGGCAGCGTAGGCGGGCGCCGCGGGCCACGGCAACGGCCGAGCGCCGGACCCCGGTCGCGGCCTCTCAGCGCGTCCTGCGGCCGCAACCAAAGGTTGCGCGGCGCTGCGCGCCGCCAGACGAGGCCGCAGGCGCGCTGCCGTCTCCAGGGGCGACTACTACTCCCGCTCGCCAACGGCGAATCCGCTCGCCAGGCGAGGAAACGCGGGAGTAGTAGATCAGCCGCTGACCGCGGCGGCGACGCGGCGGCGCACCGCCAGGACGCCGCCGGTGAGGTCGAGATCGACCACCAGCACGTGGCCGAGGCGGTCGCGGGTGACGCAGCGGTAGTACTCCTCGCGCGCGCTGCCGGAGACGATCCACACCTGGTCGACGTGCGGGGCGACGCGCAGCGCCGCGGCCAGCACCTGCTGGGGGGCCGACTCGATCGCCAGCGTGTGGGCGCGCTCGAGCACGGCGCCGTCGTCGGCGATCAGCGCCGAACGCAGATGCTCGGCGGTGCCTTCGCGGTAGCGCTTCTCGATGCGGAAGCCGATGCCGCGCGGCCCGCGTTCGCGGCCCTGGAACAGCAGTTCGCCGCGCGGCGCCACCGCCTCGAGCGTCGTGCGCACGGCCGGCGGCAGCGCGCCGGGCCCGACCGCGATCGCGGCGGCGGCGAGCGTATTGCCGTCGAGCCAGAGCCGCGCCGGCACGTCCTGGGGCGCCTCGGCGAGCAGCCGGCCCAGGTCGGAATCGGCGCCGCCGGTGGCGGCGCATGCCGTCAGGGCAAGTGCCGCGACCGCGGTGGCGTGGAGCGGGCGAGGTCGCATGACCGAACTGTGCCCGCCGTCCCGCCCGGTGCAAGCGCGCGAGCGGTCCGGCGGCGAGAACCGGGACGGTCCTTGATCCGCCGCAGCGGCCGCCGAGACTCAGGCTTGCCAATGATCCACGACTCCTTCGCCAAGCTCGTCGAGTCCCTGGCCGCCAAGACGCCCACGCCGGGCGGCGGCGCCGCGGCCGCCATGGCCGGCTGCATGGGCACGGCCCTGTTCCTGATGGTCGTGCGGTTCTCGCGCGGCAAGAAGGCCAACGCCGACCGTGAGGCCGACCTCGCCCGCGTCGAGGACCTGCTCGCCGACTACCAGCGCCGGATGCTGCCGATGGCCGAGCGCGACTGCAAATCGTTCGACCTGGTGTCGGCCGCCTACGGCATGCCCAAGGACGACGACGCGCAGAAGGCGCTGCGCGAGAAGGCGATCCAGGAGGCGATGGTCGGCGCGATGGTAGTGCCCGAGGAGACGCTGTGCATGGTGCGCGACGTGTTCGTCGCGATGGAAGGCGTCGTCGCCTGCATCGGCAAGGCGATCGTCAGCGACCTGGCCTCGGGCGCGGCGCTGCTGCTCGCCTCGGCCGAGGGCGCGTTTCTCAACGTCCGCATCAACGCGGCGTACCTGACCGACCGCGAACGCGCCGACCGCGCGATGGAACGCGCGACGTCGGTGCTGCTCGAGGTCCGTCGCTTCCAGGAAGCGATCGCCACGTCGGTCGACAAGATGCTCGCATGAACATGCAGCGCCCGCCGCTCCTGCTGGTGATCCTCGACGGCTTCGGCGAAGCGCCGCCGGGGCCCGGCAA